>DASZZK010000064.1:0-9867 GCA_035544975.1 Casimicrobiaceae bacterium
CGGCATCGTGCGGCTGGCGATGGGCTTCCTGGGTTACGGCGGCAACGAGTGGTTCCGCAAAGAGGACTGAAGCGCTTCGGTTTACGGATGCTCACGGCGGCTCGTCCGGGCATTCGCCTGAAACGAGCGCACTACAAATGCATTCAAGGCTAGGTGTACCTTTGGGTCATCCGATCGAGGGAGTCGATGAAACGTGACGAACAACGGACATGCGCAATCCTCAGCGCAATCTGGTGACGCACGCTTCAATCGGGATGAGGCGGGCGGGCAGATCGCATCACCGCGCTTCTGCTAAAATGCCGCTTTCGTCGTCGCGGTCCGCCGCGATCCGCTTTCGAAATGCGCCTCGCCACATCGCTTCCTCCACCTCCCCAGCTTCCCTCGACTGACCGTTCCACGCTCGCCGCTAGCGGCGACTGGCACACCGTTCGTACGCTGCTGCCGTACCTGCTGGCATACAAGGGCCGGGTCGCGCTGGCGCTTACCTGCCTGATCGCGGCAAAGGTGGCCAACGTCGGCGTACCGCTCGTTCTCAAACAGATCGTCGATAGCCTTACGCCGGGCTCCCAGAGCCAGATGCTGGTGCTGCCTCTGGCGCTGCTGGTCGCTTACGGCGCGCTGCGTCTGTCGACGACCGCGTTTACCGAGCTGCGCGAATTCTTTTTTGCCAAGGTTACCCAACGCGCGGTGCGGACCATCGCATTGAGGACCTTCCGGCATCTGCACGACCTGTCGCTGCGTTTTCACTTGTCTCGCCAGACCGGAGGGCTGACACGCGACGTCGAGCGCGGTACTCGCGGCATCTCGACGCTGATCGGCTTCACGCTGTTCTCGATTTTGCCGACCTTGATCGAAATCGCGCTGGTCTCGGCGATTCTCATCGCACGATATGACTTCTGGTTCATCGGTATTACGCTTGCCGCGCTGGTGTTGTACATCGTCTATACGGTGACGATCACGGAATGGCGTACCGGCTTCCGTCGACAGATGAACGAGCTCGACTCCAAAGCCAACACGCGAGCCATCGACAGCCTGCTCAATTACGAGACCGTCAAATATTTCAACAACGAGGAATTCGAGGCGCGCCGCTATGACGACAGTCTGCAGCGATGGGAAACGGCCGCCGTCAGAAGTCAGACGTCGCTGTCGCTGCTCAACATCGGGCAGAGCGCGATCATCGCCGTTGCAGTAACGCTGATCATGTGGCGGGCGACGCTGGGTGTGGTCAGAGGCACGATGACCATCGGCGACCTGGTGCTGGTGAACGCGTTCATGATCCAGCTCTATATCCCGCTCAATTTCCTGGGCGTCATCTATCGCGAGATCAAGCAGGCGCTGGCCGACATGGAGCGGATGTTCCACCTGATCGATGAGAATGCCGAGGTCAAGGATGCACCGGGCGCCGCGCCGCTGGCGGCGAGCGCCGGCGAAGTGCGCTTCGAGCATGTCGATTTCCATTACGAACCCAACCGCCAGATTCTGTTCGACGTGTCGTTTGCCATTCCGGCGGGGCGCACGATCGCGGTGGTCGGCCCGAGCGGCTCGGGGAAGTCGACGCTGGCGCGGCTTCTTTATCGCTTTTACGACGTCAGCGGCGGGAGAATCACCGTCGACCGGCAGGATTTGCGCGCGGTGCAGCAGTCGAGTGTTCGCAATGCGATCGGCATCGTGCCGCAGGACACGGTGCTGTTCAACGATTCGATCGAATACAACATTGCCTACGGACGGCCCGACGCGACCAAGAGCGAGATCATCGCCGCCGCGAAGCTCGCGCAGATCCACGATTTCGTGAGCGCCCTGCCGGAGGGCTACGCGACGCCGGTTGGAGAGCGGGGGCTTAAACTATCCGGCGGCGAAAAGCAGCGGGTCGCGATTGCCCGCGCGATCCTCAAGAACCCGCGGATCCTGATCTTCGACGAGGCAACCTCGGCGCTCGATTCCAAATCCGAGAAGCTGATCCAGGCCGAGCTCGAGGAAATATCCGCCGACCGCACGACGCTTACCATTGCCCATCGCTTGTCGACGATCGTCGGCGCTGACGAGATTCTGGTGCTCGAGCATGGGCGCATCACCGAGCGCGGTACACATGCCGAATTGCTCGCCGCCGACGGCGCCTACGCGCGAATGTGGGCCTTGCAGCAGCAGGAGCGGCAACAGGCGGCAGGGTCTCCACCGACGCCGGGCAGCGGCGACGAACGCCGTGTCATCGCCTAAGCGATTGAGACGTTAGGCTATTGGCATATCCCTTGCGTCCATGGTATAAACCTCCGCGGCCTATATCTAATCTAGTTGATGAAGACCCTCTTAGCCCTTGTTTCTATTGTCCTAATATTCACGGCAGAAGCGTTCGCGGCTACCGCGGGGGCGGATCCCCGTGCCGCAGGCGCGCCAACACTGCTGCTGGATGGCACCAAGCTCAAGCTCGCCTCGAGCAACGTCCTGGTGCTGGACGCAACTGGCGGACACCCGATCTATTCCAAGGCGGCGGACACGGTAACGCCGATCGCCTCGGTAACCAAATTGATGACGGCCATGGTGGTTCTCGACGCCGGTCAGCCGCTCGACGAAATCGTCACCGTTGGCATCGCCGACCTCGATCTCCTGCGCGGAAGCCATTCCCGTTTGCGGCTCGGGAGCGAATTGTCGCGCCGCGAGATGCTGCGGCTTGCGCTGATGGCATCGGAAAATCGCGCCGCATCGAGCCTCGCCAGACATTATCCCGGCGGCCTCGAGGCTTTTGTCGCAGCGATGAACAAGAAAGCTGCCGACCTGGGCATGGTTCATACCCATTTCAGCGATGCAACGGGGCTGTCGAGTGAAAATGTCTCGACCGCCAACGAAGTTGCGTTGATGGTGAAAGCCGCTGCGGCGTATCCGCTGATCCGCGATGGCACGACCACCTCGAGCCATCACGTCGAGGTGCAGCCGACCGGAACGCTGCTCGGTTTCAACAACACCAATTCGCTGGTGCGTGGTGGAGAGTGGAACATTCAGGTAAGCAAGACCGGCTTTATCCGTGAAGCCGGCAAATGCCTGGTCATGCTGACGACCATCGCAAGCCGGCCGATCGTCATCGTGCTGTTGGATTCGGTCGGCAAGCTGACTCGTATCGGCGACGCCAATCGCGTCAAGTACTGGCTCGAGACCGGCGAAGCGATGCCCGTGCTGAAGGCGGTCAAGGGTGTCATCAAGCCGAAACACGCGACCCGAACCGACGCCGTCCCCGTTTTGCGTACCAAGCTCGCTCCAGTCTGAGCGCCGAACGGTTGTTCGATTGACGGCCGCATTGCGGCCGTTTTGATTTGGCGGCCGCGATGCGGCCGTATTCATTTTAAGGCGGCGTCGGTGTTCGGTGTTGCGCGAGCAATTCCTTGGCGTGCGCGCGGGTCTTGGCCGTGACCTCGTGCCCTCCCAGCATGCGAGCAAGCTCCTCGACGCGCCCCGGTGAATCGAGCCGCGCGAGCTCGGTCGCGACCTCCCCCGCTACTGCGCGCTTGATGACGCGGTGATGATGGTCCGCGCAAGCCGCGACCTGCGGCAGGTGCGTGACACACAACACCTGTCGCCGCTTCCCCAGCTGCTGAAGCATGCGGCCGACGGTCGCGGCGACGGCGCCGCCGATGCCGACGTCGACTTCGTCGAATACCAGCGTGGGCAGCTCGCCGACTTCGGCCAGCACGACTTGAATCGCGAGACCCAGGCGGGACAGCTCGCCGCCCGACGCGACCCGCGCCATTGGAGCCAGCGGCTGCTTGGCGTGCGTGGCAACCTGCAGCTCGACACTCTCGAGCCCGAAGCTGGCCGGCTCGGAAACGGGGATCAAGGCGATCTCGACTCTGCCGCCGGCCATCGCCAGCCGCTTCATCATCGCGCTCACATGATGTCCCAGCTCGGCCGCGGCAAGCCTGCGCTTTGCCGACAACTCGCTCGCGAGCAGGATCAACGCGCGCCGCGTCTCGCCCTCCGCGCTCGCGAGCCGCTCGGCATCGGCACCGGCGGCCAGGACCGCAAGGCGCGCGATGGTCTCCTCGGCCAGCGCGGGCAATTCCTCGGGCCTGACGCGATACTTTCGTGCCGCGTCGTGAATCGCAGCCAGTCGCGCTTCGACGCGTGCGAGCTCGCCAGGATCCAGGTCGAGCCGCTCGCGATAGGAACGCAGCATCCGCGCGGCTTCGTCAGCACGTATTCTTGCCTCGTCGCACAGCGCCACCACGTCGTTCAGCGCCGGGTCATGGAGAGCCGCCTGTTTGAGCCGTTGCACCATGGCGGCAAGACGTGAGCCAAGCGACGCGTCGCCTTCGCCCAGCTCAGCTTCGGCTACGGTCGCCGATTCGAGCAGGGTCGCCGCATGCGCCAGCCGCGTTTGCGTTTGCGCCAGGCGCTCCCATTCCGCGGCGCTCGGCGCAAGCGCCTTGAGCTCGGCGCGGCGGGCGGTCAGCAGGTCGCGCTCGGCCTGGATCGCCGCGGCGTCCTCCACGCCGCGATTCGCGCGCTCGAGAGCGTCCTGCCACGCCCGCCAGGCGAGTGCGACTTCGCGTGCCAGCGCCGCAAAACCGCCGTAGGCATCGAGCAGCCGGCGCTGAGTCTCCGGGCGGCCGAGCGATTGATGCGCGTGCTGCCCGTGGAGATCGATCAGCAGCTCGCCGAGGGCCCCGAGCTGAGCCAGCGTCGCGGGGCGGCCATTGATCTGCGCGCGGCTTCTGCCTTGCGCATCGAGCACGCGGCGCAGCAGCAGCGGTCCGTCCTGCGCGAGATCGTGTTCGATGAGCCAAGCCCGCGCGGCCGGCGCATCCTCCAGCTCGAACTCGGCGGCGATTTCCGCGCGGTCGGCGCCGAGCCGAAGCTGGCGCGCTTCGAAGCGATCGCCGAGCAGCAGCGACAGCGCGTCGAGCAACAGCGATTTGCCGGCGCCGGTCTCGCCGGTCAACACGGTGAAGCCAGGGTCGAATTCGACCTCGAGTGCCTCGACGACGGCGAAGTTTCGAATGGATAGCAAGCGCAGCATGGCGGAATGAGGATCGAAACCTGCGCCGCGACGCGCGATAGACCGTCACGGCGCGCGTCAGGCGTGCGTCATGAATCGGCAGCCGACGTGGCCAGGCGAAGCTGCTGTGGCGAAGGCGAGCGTCAAGGTTCGGCGCTCGCTCTGGCTGGGCGCAGCTGGTCGGGCGTCTCGGCCCAATGCAGCTTACGCCTCAACATCGCGAAATGATCGTGATCTTTTGGATGAAGCAGGCGAACGCGGTGCGCGGCACGGGCGACCACGACCCGGTCCCCCTCGGCAAGCGCGTAGTGCGCCTGTCCGTCGGAATGAAGGCTCGCATCCTTGCCGCGCAACAGGGTAATCGTCACCACCGCGGAATCCCGCACCGCGATCGGGCGATTGGAAAGCGCGTGCGGCGCGACGGGAACGAGCAGTATCGCAGGCACACCCGGGTCGACGATAGGCCCTTGCGCCGAGAGAGCGTACGCAGTCGAGCCGGTCGGTGTTGCGACGATCAAACCGTCCGCGCGCATCGCATACACGAAGCGCTCGTCGATCGTCACCGCGCAATCGATCATGCCGCCGAGCGCGCCCCGGTTCACCACGACGTCGTTCAGCGCCAGGCTGCTTTCGCACTGGCCGCTGCCGCGCATGAGCTTGGTATCGAGCAGCGTGCGCGTTTCTTCCACATATTCGCCGTCGAGCATGGCCGACAACGCCGGCTCCATATCGGAGAGGGCAATGTCGGTCAGGAAACCGAGGCGGCCCTGGTTGACGCCGATCAGGGGAACGTCGAAGGGAGCGAGCTGGCGGGCGATCGAGAGCATCGTTCCGTCGCCTCCGACCACGATCGCGAGTGCCGCGTTGGCTCCCATGTCGGCGGTCGATGCGGTCGGGTAGCCGGGAAGCGGCGTGAACTCGGCCGTTTCGGCGTCGAGAATCACGCGGTGGCCGCGCGCGGTCAGAAATGCCGCCAGACGGCCCAGGGGATCGGCGATGCCGGGACTCGCGTAGCGGCCGATCAGCGCAATCGTCGCGAAAGGATTTCCCGGACAAGTCATGTCTCCGATTAAAGCACACGGGCGCTTGGGCGACCAAGCATAGCGTTGTGAGCAGCGAGCCAGGTGGCGCTGTGAGCAGCGAGCCAGGTCCCGCTCGCGTAGCGAGTGGGGTGCGAGCGCCCGCGAATCAGTGCCCGCCGGCGACGCGAAACATTGCATCCCACGAATAGCGTGCTAGGAGTCGGCGTCTTCGTTCCAGCGTTTTCGCCCAGCTGTGCTGGATCACGAAGCCCGAAGACGGCGAAGAAGAACGTCGATCGAGTCTTCGCCGTCCGGAGACTTCAGGCGATGCTCGCTCAGCGTCTGCACGAGACCGGCCTTGGCGATCGTCTGGTAGTCGGAGCGGATCAGTATCCCGGCGATGGCCCGCTGCACATTGACCGACTTGGCGAGTGGAAACAAACGCGTCAGCTCTTCCAGACTCTCGCGATCGGAAAACCGATAATGTGCCAGCGTGTCCAGCGCGCGAACTTGCGCATCCGACCCGTTCATTCGTGCGATCGCCGCTGCGACATCGCGCAGCTCGGTCGCATCGGCGATCGGCCGATGGTGCAAATAAATCTGAGCGATCTGAACCTCTTCATCGTCGGAGCTCGACAATGCGCGAAGCACGCGAGCATGAGCCTCGGCGCTTCCCAAGCAGGCGAGCACGGCAGAATGAGCGACCTTGTCAGCTTGCTCCGGTGGCACTTGCAGCCCATTGAGCTCCCGGTCCAATTGGTGGTCCTTGTTCAGCGCGCACACCAGGTCCACTTCGGCCGGGCTCACGGAGCTTCCCGCCAGCCGGTCGCCGATCATGCGCATGAGCTCCGCGCGTTGATCGGCGGCTGAGAGCCAGCCCAGGCTGCGCGCCAACTCGACCATGCGCGCGCGAACCGCAGGCAGATCGGCATCGCGCGCAAACTCGAGGTAGCGCGTACGTGCGACCTCATCGCGTGCGATCTCGTCGAGCGCTCCGGAAACCGCGGGCGCGCGGCGCTCGGCCTCGCTCAGCGACGCTGAATATTTCTCGATGTGGTCCAGGAACATTCGTACTTCCGCCATCTCGCGACCCAACAGCTCATGCACGAAGCCGAGCTTTTGCGCAGCCGACAAGCGGTCATCGGAGAAATTGCAGACGTCCCGGCGAAAGCCCGCCTTTGGATCGGAATCGCTCAAACCGCTCGCGCGGGCCATGGAACTTGGCGCAAACAGACCGAGCAGCTTCGGGCTGGCCCGGCCGCTGCCGATCTCGCCGCCGGACCCCGACTTAAAATAGCGGTCCAGCATCGGGCCCGCCGTCCGCCCGAGCGGCGCCTTCGAGGAAAAGCCATAGATCACCGGCACGTCCTTGAAGATGTGGCGCATGCGATCACGGTTGCTTTCACCGTGCCGGTCGTTCAATACGCGCGACAGGCGCTCAGCGTCCGACTGAGAGTGCCCGGAACGAACCAGACTTCTCGCGATCTCGGCGGATGCGCTTCTCATCGCTTCCGCATTGAGCGTGTTGCAGCCGAAGAGATATACCTCCTTCAGCTGGGAGAACAGCCCAGGGCACGAGTCGCTGCAGGAGACGCGCTCCATCTCGCCGACGGGCAGATACTCACGCGCATCCAGCCGATCCGAATAGAACTCCGTGCCGCCGTCAAAATGGCCGGAAATGAGAAGAACATCGCAGCGAACACCCTTGCGGCAGGCCGACTCGAGCCAATCGGGTCGACCGCTCTCCACCAGCTCGACAAACTGAAATTCGTCCCGGGACAGGTTCTGGCGGAATATGTCCTTCTCGTCGGACGAATTGACCGTGATCGTGCACACCGTCTTCTTGTCGGCGCGCACATCGTGCGCCCACGCGGCGGCCAGCAACGCGGTTAGCAGGAGGAGCTTCATGGAACCAGACATGGAAAGGCACCCGTACAAGACGGGCGCTAGTATTGCACGAGCACCCTGCCTCGGGACAGGGGTTCGGTCGGTGGCCGGGATTTTGGGCCCGAAACCCCACTTCTGCGGGGTGGCGGCTCACATGGCTTGCGGACGAGGGCGCTCGATTGGGCCCGTTTCGCGTCGAGTCCCCACTCGATCCAGGCGCACTCGAGGCGGCTGGAAACTACTGAACTTGAAGGCGGCGGATAAGGACGTCGATCAGGTCCGCGCCGTTCGAAGACCGGAGGCGGTGCCGCTGCAGCGTTTGCACGAACTCAGGTCTGGCGATCGCTTTGTAATCCGATCGGATGAGAACGCCGGCGATAGCCGTCTGGACGCCGACGGATTCGGCGAGTGGGAACAGGCGCGCGAGCTCCTCCAGACTTTCGGGATCGGACAGAGGCTGGTGTGCGAGGGTGTCCAGCGCGCGCACCTGCGCGGCGGAACCGTTCATCCGCGCAATCCCCGATGTAACGACACGGAGCTCGTCCACATCGGCGATCGGGTGATGGCGCAAATAAACCTGTGCGATCTGAACTTCCTCGTCATTGGGACTTGTCAACGCCAGCAGTACCTGTGCCCGAGCCTCTGCGTTGCCCAGACACGCGAGTATGGCGGCACTGGAGACCTTGCTTGCTTGCGTGGGCGACAGCTGAAGCCGATGAAGCTCCTGGTCCAGCCCGCGGTCCTTGTTCAGCGCGCAAACCAGGTCGACTTCGGCAGGAGTCACGGCGCCTCTCGCAACCTGCTCGCTGATCATTCGCATAAGCTCGGCTTGTTTCTCTGTCGGCGAGAGCCAACCTAGTCGGACAGCAAGCTCGAGCATCCGCGCGCGAACTGCAGGTTGGTCGACGTCGCGTGCAAATTCGAGGTACCTGGCCCGTGACGCTTCATCGCGAGCGATCTTCTCGAGGGCCCGCGAAACCGCAGGCACTTGCTGCTCGGCTTCGCCAAGCGAAGCAGAATATTTCTCGATGCGCTCCAGGAACATGCGCACCTCCGCCATCTCGCGGCCGAGGAGCTTATGGACGAAACCGAGCTTCTGCTCCGGCGATAATCGATCGTCGGAAAAATGGCAGACATCCTGCCGATACGCCGCTTGCGGATCCGAATTGCTCATCCCGCTCGCGACGACCAATGAGTGACCGGCAAACTGATTGAGCAGCTTGGCGCTTGCGCGGCCGCTGCCGACCTCCCCGGTTCCGGCAGATTGGAAGTAGCGGTCCAGGAAGAAGCCCGCCGTCGGTCCGAGCGGCGCAACCGACGAGAAGCCATAGATCGCCGGCACGTCTTTGAAGATGAGGCGCATGCGGTCTCGACTGCTTTCGCCGTGCCGCGCGCTCAAAGCGCGCGACAGGCGGTCGGCGTCGGCCCGCGAGTACCCCGAGCGGACGAGGCTGCGCCCGATCTCGGCGGACGCGCTCCTGACCGCTTCCGGATTGAGCGTGTTGCAGCCGAAGAGATAAACCTCCTTCAGTTGCGAGAACAATCCAGGACACGAGTCGCTGCATGAGACGCGCTCCATCTCGGCAACGGGCAAGAACTCACGCGCCTCCAAGTATTCCGAGAAGAATTCATTGCCGCCGTCATAATGCCCGGAGATGACGAGAACATCGCATCGGATACCCTGCCGGCACGCTGATTCCAACCAGTCGGGCCGGCCGCGCTCCACCAACTCGACAAACTGATATTTGTTCGGGGGCAGGCTCCGGCGGAACGCTTCCTTTTCGTCGGCCGAGTTGACGGTTATGCTGCAAACGGTTTTCTTTTCGGCGTTCGCATCATGCGCACAGACAGCGGCCAACAACGCGGTCAGGAAGAAAAGCTTGGTGAAAGCCGGCATTGGACTCTTAACAGAAGGCGTACACGGGAAGCGAATGACATCGATTGGCAGCAACCGTCAATGAAACATTTTTCGCG
>DASZZK010000065.1:0-10610 GCA_035544975.1 Casimicrobiaceae bacterium
CTTGCTCGACCGCATCAAGGCGCCGTCGGTCGCGGCGCTGGAGCTCGGGCCCGCCGCCTTCGAAGCGGCGTTCGATGCTCTGGGCGCCGAGCAACACAACGCGCTGGTCACCGCGGCTGATCGGGTGCGGACCTACCATCGGCATCAGCGCGTCAAATCATGGTCGTTCACCGAAGCCGACGGCACGCGTCTCGGCCAGCAGGTCACACCGCTGGACCGCGTTGGAATTTACGTGCCGGGCGGCAAGGCCGCCTACCCGTCGTCAGTGCTCATGAACGCGCTTCCGGCGCAGGTCGCGGGAGTGCGCGAGATCGTGATGGTCGTGCCGATCCCCAACGGCGCCCCTAGCCCGCTGGTGCTGGCCGCGGCGCACGTCGCCCAAGTGACGCGGGCGTTCACGATCGGCGGCGCGCAGGCGATCGCCGCGCTTGCCTACGGCACCGCGACGATTCCGGCGGTCGACAAGATCGTGGGACCGGGCAATGCCTACGTCGCGGCGGCCAAGCGCAGGGTATTCGGCGTGGTCGGTATCGACATGATCGCCGGCCCTTCCGAGATCATCGTCATTGCCGACGGCAGCGCCAATCCGGATTGGATTGCGATGGATCTGTTTTCCCAGGCCGAGCACGACGAAGCCGCGCGAGCCATGCTGCTGTCGCCCGATGCCGGCCTGATCGACGCGGTCGCGAAGAGCATGGCGCGCCAGCTCCCGGACATGGCACGCAAGGAGATCATTGCGGCATCGCTCGCCAGCCGCGGCGCCCTGGTGCGAGTGCGCGATCTTGCCGAAGCCTGCACCATCGCGAATGAGCTTGCCCCGGAGCATCTCGAGTTGGCGGTCGCCAAACCGGAGGACCTGGTTGCGAAGATTCGTAACGCCGGCGCAATCTTCGTCGGCCATTTCAGCTCCGAGGCGGTAGGCGATTACTGCGCCGGACCCAACCACGTGCTGCCGACCGCGCGCAGCGCGCGCTTTTCGTCACCGCTGGGTGTGTACGATTTCCAGAAGCGCACCAGCGTGATCGCGGTTTCGCGTCAGGGCGCTCAAACGCTCGGCCGCCTTGCGTCGACGCTGGCACGCGGCGAAGGATTGCCGGCGCATGCGGCGAGCGCCGAGTATCGTCTCGACAAATAACTCCAGAGAGGGGAACCGTGGCCAAGATTTATGCGATGTACAAGCATCCCGCCGATGCAGCGGCTTTCGACCGCTACTATTACGGCGTGCACGTGCCTCTGGCGAAGACCCTGCCGGGGCTCACGGCCTATGAAGTGACGCGCGGACCCATTGCCAGCGTGGGTGGCGGTTCGGCGCCGTATCAGCTGATCGCAACGCTGACTTTTTCGTCGCTGGTCGCCATCAACGCCGCGCTGGTTTCGCCCCAAGGTCAGGCGGTCGCGACAGATTTGGGCAATTTCGCCACCGGCGGCGTCGACCTGTACATTGCCGATACGGAAACGATATGACCGATGGCGGGAGTGGCACTCCGGCAGAGGAGACCGTCGCGAGCGTCGTTCGACCTGAGATCCGCGCGCTTTCAGCCTACGCCGTCGCCAAGCTCGATGCCAATGACAACGCCAATGCCAATGCGTGGGTGAAGCTCGATGCGATGGAGAACCCCCATCCGCTGCCGGACGCCGTCAAGGCGCGGTTGTCCGACGCGCTTGCGAGCGTAGCGATCAACCGCTATCCCGACGCGAGCGGCGAAGGAGCCAAGCGCGCGCTGCGTCGCGCATTGGCGATTCCTGAAGATGCCGGACTCTTGCTCGGCAACGGCTCCGATGAGTTGATACAGATCATCGTCTCGGCGCTCGCGAAACCCGGTGCCGTGGTGCTCGCGCCCGACCCCTCGTTCGTGATGTACCGCATGGACGCCTTGTATGCGTCGACGCGCTTTGTCGGCGTGCCGCTCAATCCGGATTTCAGCCTCGACCGCGACGGGATGCTCGCGGCGATCGAGCGCGAGTCTCCGGCAGTGATCTTTCTCGCCTATCCCAACAATCCCACCGGCAATCTCTTTGCCGATGCCGATATCGAAGCCATCATCGAAGCCTCGCCAGGATTGGTGGTGGTCGATGAGGCGTACTACGCGTTTGCCGACGCGAGTTTTCTCGCCCGCGTACCCGAGCTCCCCAATCTGCTGGTCCTGCGCACGCTGTCGAAAGTCGGCATGGCCGGCATCCGGCTGGGCTACGCCGCCGCGGCGCCCGCCTGGATCGCAGAGCTGAACAAAGTCCGTCAGCCGTATAATGTGAACGCGCTGACGCAAGCCGCGGTCGGGGCGCTGCTCTTCGACACGGGCTGGATTGCCGAGCAGGCTCAAGCGATCCGCGCCGAGCGCGCGCGGCTTGAATGCGCGTTGGCGCGACTGCCGGAAGTTCGCGTGTACCCGACGCAGACCAATTTCGTGCTGGCGCGCGTGAACGACGCAAACAGAATTTTCGACGGCCTCAAGGCGCGACGCATCTTGATCAAGAACCTGCACGGCTGGCATCCTCTGCTGACAAACTGCCTGCGAATGACCGTGGGCACACCGGCGGAGAACGATTTACTGCTTTCGGCGCTGGCCGAGCTCGAGCCCTCATTCGGGTCAGCCAGTGGGTCAACCCGCGGGCCGACCCAATGACCACCTCGTTGAAAACGGTGGCAACGGGCGCGGCGCGTACGGCGCGGATCGAGCGCGTCACGCGCGAGACTTCGATCAGCGTCGAGGTGAATCTGGACGGCACCGGCCGTGCCGAGCTTGCCACCGGCGTGCCGTTTCTCGACCACATGCTCGATCAGGTTGCCCGCCACGGGATGATCGACCTCGCGGTTTCGGCCAAGGGCGATCTGCACATCGACGGTCATCACACGGTCGAAGACGTCGGCATCACCTTCGGCCAGGCGGTCAAGCAGGCGCTCGGCGACAAGGCCGGCTTGACGCGCTATGGTTACGCTTACGTGCCGCTGGACGAGGCGCTGTCCCGGGTCGTGGTCGACCTCTCAGGCCGTCCCGGGCTCGAATATCACGTTTCGTTCACGCGACCGATGATCGGTGCCTTCGATGTCGATCTCACCCACGAGTTCTTTCAGGGTTTCGTCAATCACGCCCTGGCCACGCTCCATATCGACAATCTCCGCGGCGACAATGCGCATCATCAGGCGGAGACCGTATTCAAGGCATTTGCGCGCGCGCTCAGGATGGCGGTCGAGCTCGATCCTCGCGCCGGAGGCAAGGTGCCGTCGACCAAAGGCGCCCTATAGCGCGCTCCCTGCTCTCTTACCGCGGGCTCTTGGGCGCGTTTTTGACGGCCTTGCCGTCTCGCGCGAGCCTGATTGCCCTACCGGCTGGCGCGTCCCGATTCCTGATTTCTGATCCGATCCTTCTGATCCCCGATGCCCGATATCGCCGTCGTCGACTACGGAACGGGCAACCTGCGTTCGGTCGCCAAGGCACTGGTGCACGTTGCGCCCGAGCGCACCATCGTGGTGAGCTCCGATCCGGCGACCATAAAGAGCGCGAGCCGAGTGGTGCTGCCCGGTCAGAGCGCGATGCCCGACTGCATGCGCGCCCTCGACCAGAGCGGTCTGCGGCAAGTAGTCATGGAAGTTGTCCGCGACCGCCCCTTTCTGGGCATCTGCCTGGGCCTGCAAATGCTGTTCGATAACAGCGAGGAAGGACCCACTTCGTGTCTCGGTGCGCTCCCCGGACGTGTCGTTCGATTCCGCGATGACCGGATGCAAGACCCCGCCGGGCACCGGCTCAAGGTTCCGCACATGGGTTGGAGCCCGGTGGCCCAAAAGCAGGGCCATCCCTTGTGGCATGGCGTCCCCGATCACACAAGATTCTATTTTGCGCACAGCTACTATCCGGTGCCAGACGATCCGGGGCTGACCGCCGCATCCGTCGAATACCCGGCGGCGTTTACTTGCGCGATTGCAAGCGCTAATATCTTTGCCGTGCAGTTCCATCCTGAGAAGAGTCATAGCGCCGGACTCCAGTTGCTTGCCAACTTCGTCACCTGGGACGGCCGCGCCTAATACTATCCGCGCATTACCACGGTGGCGTCTGAAGCAGTCGCACACCCGCCGACATGCAGATCATTCCCGCGATCGATATCAAGGATGGTAACTGCGTCCGCCTGAAGCAAGGTGAGATGCAGTCGGCCACGGTATTTTCCGAGGATCCGGCGGCGATGGCCCGCCATTGGCGCGATCTCGGCGCGGAGCGACTGCATCTGGTCGATCTCAACGGCGCTTTTGCCGGCAAGCCCAAGAACGAGATGGCGATCCGCGAGATCGTCAGTGTCATTGGCGAGGAGATCCCGATCCAGCTTGGAGGAGGCATACGCGATCTCGACACCATCGAGCGCTATCTCGATGACGGCGTCACCTTTGTCATCATCGGCACGGCCGCGGTGAAAAATCCGGGGTTCTTGCATGACGCGTGCTACGCGTTTCCCGGACACATCATCGTCGGGCTCGACGCGCGTGAAGGCAAGGTAGCGACCAACGGCTGGTCGAAGATGACCGGGCACGACGTGGTCGACCTGGCCAAGAAATTCGAGGACTACGGTGTCGAGGCGCTGATCTACACCGACATCGGACGCGACGGCATGCTCACCGGCGTCAATATCGAAGCCACCGCCAAGCTTGCGCGCGAGCTCAGGATCCCGGTGATCGCCAGCGGCGGAATCAACAGCTTGAAGGACATCAAGGAACTCGCGAGCTTTGAAAGCGAAGGCGTCATCGGCGCCATTGCCGGGCGCTCGCTCTACGAGGGCACGCTCGATTTCAAGGCCGCGCTCAAGGCCGCCAAGGGAAAATAGGGGTCACGCTGACCCCTGCCATGGGTCTCGCCAAGCGCATCATTCCCTGCCTCGACATCGCCGAGGGCCGCGTCGTTAAAGGCGTCAATTTCATCAACTTGCGCGATGCCGGCGACCCGGTCGAGGTCGCCCGGCGCTACGACAGCCAAGGAGCCGACGAGCTCGCCTTCCTCGATATCCGCGCAAGCGTGGAGACGCGGGGCCTGCTCTACGAGATGGTCGGTGCGGTAGCCGACCAGGTGTTCATTCCGCTGACGGTCGGAGGAGGCGTCAGCCACGTCGACGATATCCGCGCGCTGCTCAATGCCGGCGCCGACAAGGTGAGCATCAATACCGCCGGCGTGAACAATCCCGCGCTCATCGAGCAAGCGGCGGCGCGCTACGGCGCTCAGTGCATCGTCGCAGCCATCGACGCCAAAGGGGTTGCGCCGGGTCGATGGGAGGTTTACACGCATGGGGGCAGGACGGCGACTGGCCGCGACGCCGTCCTCTGGGCGCGCGAGGCGGTCAGGCTCGGCGCGGGCGAAATCCTGCTCACCAGCATGGACCGCGATGGCGCGCGCAGCGGCTTCGACCTTGGTCTGACCCGCGCGGTCGCGGACGCGGTCGATGTGCCGGTGATCGCATCGGGAGGCGTCGGTGCACTGCAGGACCTGGTGGACGGCATCGTGATCGGCGGCGCCGACGCCGTGCTCGCCGCGTCGATCTTCCACTATGGCGAATTCACGATCAGGCAGGCCAAGGATGCCATGAGCGCCGCCGGGATCGAGATCAGGGATTAATGCGCGCTCCTGCCTGCAAGCGCTTGTTGCAGGCCACCCGGACACGAAGTAAATGAATCCGAAAAGGCAAAGATGAGCGACTGGCTCGATACCGTACTCTGGAACGCCGACGGCCTGGTGCCGGCCATCGCCCAGGAGGCAGGCGGCGCGGTGCTGACGCTGGCGTGGATGGACCGCGAGGCGCTTTCGCGCACCGCGGCCACAGGCCTTGCGCATTACTGGTCGCGTTCGCGCCGTCGCCTGTGGCAGAAAGGCGAAAGCTCGGGTCATGTTCAACGAGTCCGTGAAATTCGCCTCGACTGCGACAACGACGCAATTCTGCTGATCGTCGAACAGACAGGCGGGATTGCCTGTCATACCGGCAGGCACCGGTGTTTTTTTCAGCGGCTCGACAACGGCGCCTGGCACACGGTCGAGCCCATCATCAAGGATCCGAAAGTCATCTATGGCCAGACATGACGATATTTTGCAGCGCATTGCGACGACGATCGGTGAGCACCGCAACGTCGATCCCGTGAAGTCCTACGTCGCGACACTTTTCGCCAAAGGTGAGGACGCGATCATCAAGAAGATCGGCGAGGAGGCTACCGAGGCCGTGATGGCCGCCAAGGATGGTGATAAGATCCGGTTGACAGCCGAGATCGCGGACCTCTGGTTCCACTGCCTGGTATTGCTTGAGCGCCAGGGCTTGGGTCCGGAAGACGTGCTCGCGGAGCTCGAGCGGCGCGAGGGCGTCTCCGGCCTCGACGAAAAAGCGTCGCGCGGCTGACGCGAGAAAAGCGACCGGCATCCGCGTCCGGCTTTCCGGCCGCGACGATTTCGCCACAACCGGCTCGCGATAACCGGCGACATAATGGACGAGTGCATATTCTGCAAGATTGTGCGCGGCGAGGTGCCGTCGAAGAAAGTCTACGAGGACGACGAGATTCTTGGATTCCATGACATTCGACCGCTGGCGCCGGTGCATTTCATGCTAGTGCCGAAAAAGCACATTGCGTCTCTTGCCGACGCGGCGGCGGAAGATGCGGCCGTGCTCGGGCGGATGCTGACACTCTCCGGAAAGCTGGCGCGCGAGCAGGGCTCGCCGGACGGCTTCCGTACCATCATCAATTCCGGGCGTATCGGCCGGCAGGACGTGATGCATTTGCACATGCACGTCATCGGCGGTCCGGAACCGCTGGGCGCGATGATGCCCAAATCCAATGTTTGAAGGAGACCCGTCATGGGCGGACTGAGCATCTGGCACTGGCTGATCGTGCTGCTGGTCGTCGTCTTGATATTCGGCACCAAGAAGCTGCGCAACATGGGGCAGGATCTCGGCGGTGCGGTGAAGGGGTTCAAGGAAGGCATGAAGAGCCAGGACGACGAACCCGCTCCTCCGGGCACGGACGCGCCTTCGAAGCAATCCTCGGCCCAGCTGGGCGGCAAGACCATCGAGGGCGAGGTCACCAAGGAGACCTCGACCAAGGTCTGATCTTCGCTGCACTCGCCGCGGCGGCACATTTCCCACGCAAGCGGCACCCATTATCGTGCTCGAACCGTGTTCGACATAGCATTCAGCGAAATCGTCGTCATCGGCGTGGTGGCCCTGGTGGTGATCGGCCCTGAGCGCCTGCCCAGGGTCGCAAAGACGCTCGGCCACATGTTCGGTCGCCTGCAACGCTACGTGAACGACGTCAAGGCCGACATCAACCGCGAGTTGGAGCTCGACGAGCTGCGCAAACTGCAAAGCGAGGTTCAAACCGCGGCACGCGATCTCGAATCTTCGATGACGAGTGCGGCGCGCGACGTGGAAAGCGGCGTGCGGTCGGTCGAGACCCAGCTGAACGAGGCCGGCAGCCCTTCCGCGGCCATCCCCGAGGCAGAAGTCGGGGCAAGCGCTCCGGCTCCCGCGGTCGTTTCCACCACCACGACGTCCTCGTCGTCGCCTGCATCGGCCGGGGCCGGCGAACCGCCACGCCAGGGTGCGCTGCCGGGGTTCGATCGTATCTGACGGCTAAGCGCATCTGCGAGCCTAGCCTCGCGCGCGTTACAATGACCCGCCGCGTTGCGCAAGCCAACTCGCGCGGCTGTCGGCAGCCTCTGTCTTCAGAGCGGAAGCAGCCGCGGTCATTGCCAGCCCACCGATGAGCGATCAAACACCCGGCCCCGACGGTACGCAAGACACTTTCATCTCGCATTTGATCGAGCTGAGAAGCCGACTGATGCGCTCGATCATCGCGATCGTGATCGTCCTGCTGTGCCTGTTCCCATGGGCAAAAGACATCTACGCGTTGCTGGCGGCGCCGCTGCTCAAGGCCTTGCCGCTCGGTGGAACGATGATCGCCACCGATGTCACCGGTACTTTCCTGGTGCCGCTGAAGGTGACCTTGATGGCGGCGTTTCTGATCGCGCTGCCGTACGTGCTGTTTCAGATGTGGGCGTTTGTCGCCCCCGGGCTCTATCACCACGAAAAACGGCTTGCGATACCCGTGATCATGTCGAGTGTAGTGTTTTTCGCGCTGGGGATGGCCTTCGCCTACTTTGCCGTGTTCCCGATCGCCTTCGGCTTCTTCGCCAACTACGCGCCCGTGGGCGTGCAGATGATGACCGACATCGACAAATATCTTTCCTTCGTGCTGACCATGTTCATCGCTTTCGGCATCACGTTCGAGGTGCCGGTGGTGGTCATCGTGCTGGTGCGCCTCGGCGTGGTCAGCCTGGAAAAACTGCGTTCGATTCGCGGCTACGTGATTGTCGGCGCGTTCGTGGTCGGCGCGGTATTCACTCCGCCGGATATCCTGTCACAGGTGATGCTGGCAGTTCCGCTTTGGCTGCTCTACGAGCTGGGACTGCTGTGCGCGCGGTTCATAACAGTCCCCAAGCGCGACAAGGAAGGTGAAGCCGCAGCTTAGCGCGAAATTGCGGTTTACTAAGACGCGCGCGCCTTGGGCCGTTTGCCGACGGTAACTTCCAGATCGACCGATTTCCTTTCCCGCAGCACTCGGAGCTTTGCCAGGCTGCCCGGCGTCAGCGCCGCGATCTGCGACAGCAGGGCTGTCACGTCGTGCGTCGGTTTGCCGTCGATCTCCTGCACCACGTCGCGCGCGAGCATTCCCCCGCGATCGGCCGGGCCACTCTTCATCACGCCTCGGATCAGCACTCCTTCGCCGCTCGGGAGCGTAAGCGCGGTCGCGAGCTCCGGGGTCAGCTCCTGCGGCTCGATACCGAGCCATCCGCGCGTGACTTCGCCGTCACGGATGATTTGTTCGAGCACGCTTTTCGCCAGCGAAACCGGAATGGCGAAGCCGATGCCCTGCGAGCCGCCGCTTTGGGAAAAGATGGCACTGTTGATGCCGATCAGATTGCCGCCGCTGTCGACCAGCGCGCCGCCGGAATTGCCCGGGTTCACCGCTGCGTCGGTCTGAATGAAATCCTCGAAGCGGTTGATGCCCAGTTGGTTGCGGCCCAGCGCGCTGATGATGCCATGAGTGACGGTGTTGCCGAAGCCGAACGGGCTGCCGATGGCGAGCACCGTATCGCCGACCTGGACCGAGTCGAGCTTGCCGAAGGTGATCGCGGGCAGATCGGTGGCGTCGGTTTTCAGCACCGCCAGATCGGATTCGGGGTCGCTGCCGCGCACTTTCGCGCGCAAGCGCCGGCCGTCGGACAGCACGATCTGGATTTCGTCGGCCTCCTCGATCACATGATTGTTGGTCAGCACATAACCTTCGCTGCTGACGATGACACCCGATCCGAGACTGGTTGCGCGCCGCGTCTCCGGTTCGCCGAGGCCCGGGAAGAAGCGGCGAAGCACCGGATCGTCCATCAGCGGACGCCGCTGGCGGACTTCCTTGCTGGTGTAGACGTTGACGACCGACGGCATCGCCTTCTTGGCGGCATCGGCCAGGCTGTCGATCTTGACGGCGGCGGCGACGGTCACCGGAGCTTCCTGCATCAGCACGACGTTGTTCCTGCCCGTGTAGCGCGCAAGCAGGTCCGGCCGCAACGTCGTTACGACGAACAGCACCGCGAGACAGATGGTCGCGACCTGCGCGAATAGCAGCCAGAAACGTCGTAGCACGAGAGGCCCGGTCAAGACAAAAGGGACGAGATTGCGATTATAGACGGCCGCTGTCGCAATGCAGCAATGGGCCTCCGGTCGGGAATCTGACCAAAACGAGTCCACCCGCTAATACATTGTTTTATTGTAACTTTTAGACGTTTTTTTGAACAAAGGCTTCCGGCGCAGGGGCCAAATCATTTATACTCGCGCGGGTTGCGGATTTGCCTCGAAGGGCCTAAAGCGTCATGTCAGAGTATGGGAGTGTGGACAATAAGAAGCGCCGCTTCCTGATCGGCGCCACGTCGGTGGTGGGCGGCATCGGCGCCGCGGCGGCGGCGGTTCCCTTCGCGATGAGCTTCTGGCCGAGCGAGCGGGCGAAAGCCGCCGGTGCACCCGTCGAGCAGGACATCGCCAAACTCGAGCCCGGCCAGCAGATCAAAGTCGAATGGCGCGGCAAAGTCGTGTGGATCATCAATCGCACGCCGGCGATGCTGGCGACGCTGCCCAAGCTCGATGACCGGGTCGCTGACCCCAAGTCAGACGTCAATAACCAGCCCCCCTACGCGAAAAACGAGAACCGATCGAGAAAGCCGGAGATCTTCGTCGCAGTGGGCATTTGCACGCACCTGGGTTGCTCGCCGACTTTTCGACCGGAAGTCGCACCCGGGGATCTGGGCCCGGATTGGATGGGCGGCTTTTTTTGCCCGTGTCATCAATCCAAGTTCGATCTTGCCGGCCGTGTCTACAAGGGTGTGCCCGCGCCGACCAACCTCATCATTCCGCCGTATCGATTCGTGTCCGACACCAGGATCGTGATCGGCGAAGACGAAACCAAGACGGCGTGAGCCAGGCGCACCGATGCAAAAAATTCTGAACTGGATCGACGCCCGTTTTCCGCTGACTGCATTGTGGAAATCCCAGGTATCGGAATACTACGCGCCGAAGAATTTCAACTTCTGGTATTTCTTCGGCTC
>DASZZK010000066.1:0-3611 GCA_035544975.1 Casimicrobiaceae bacterium
CGCCGAATTCAGCCGGCGACGATCCCACGACTTCGATGCTGGCGTTGGCCATGTAACGCTTCACTTCGTCGGTCGCCAGCACCGCAAGAATCTCGCGCTGGAGCTTGTCGATGACCGTCGCGGGAGTTGCTTTGGGCGCCAGCAGTCCCAACCAGACGTAAGCTTCGTAGCCCGGCACGCCCGACTCCGCAACGGTCGGCACGTCCGGAAGCTGTGGCGCGCGTCGCGCGCCGGTGACCGCCAGCGCGCGGAGCTTTCCGCTTCGAATATGGCCGAGCATGCCGGCCATACCCGGCATCGACATCTGCACCTGTCCTCCGATCAGATCGGTCGTTGCCTGACCGCTGCCGCGATACGGAATGTGGTTCATTTTCATCCCCGTCATCGACGCAAGCAGCGCCGCGAAAAGGTGTTGCCCGCTGCCGTTACCCGACGACGCGTAATCGACCTGCCCCGGGCGTGCCTTCACATAGGCAATGAAATCCTGCAAGGTTATTGCCGGAACGGAAGGGTTGACGACCAGCACGCCCGGCTCGCGGCCGATCAGCGAAACCGGAGCGAAGTCTTCGACCGGATCGAACGAGAGCTGCGGATACAAGGTCGCGCTGATCGCGTTGGTCTGCGAGGCCAGGAGCAAGGTATAGCCGTCGGGTGCGGCCTTGGCGACGATCTCGCTGCCGATGGTCGCGCCCGCGCCGGGCTTGTTCTCGACGATGACACCTTGACCGAGTCGCTTGGAAAGCTCCTGGGCGATGATGCGCATCGGCCCGTCGACCGCGCCTCCCGGCGAGAATGGAACGATGACGCGTATGGGGCGGTTCGGGTAGTTCTGCGAGTGCGCAGAGGAGGCGGCAACGGCGAGCGCAGCGGCAAGCGCGAGGAAAAGCGCGGGCCCGCGCCAGCGACGAGCGTGAGGGAACGAGAAATCGATGTCCATACGACTGCGCACTTTCGCATTATCCACGATCGGCCGGAAGCTGGTTCCGGGAGATCGCAGGACGACATCCGTCCACCTTCTGGTTACTTATCGGCCCGAGGTATAATTGCTGAATATGAATGCGCCGCCTGCCCTTGCCGGCCGGCGGCTTTTGTTTTTGCGCATCACCGTGCCTCTCGCCGCAGGACGCGCGCGCTTTCTCCTCATTCGATGAACGCAACCACTTTCCCGGCAGATCTCGTTCGCGATGTCGCGCGGCGGCGGACGTTCGCGATCATTTCCCACCCGGATGCGGGCAAGACGACGCTCACCGAAAAATTGCTGCTCTTCGGCGGGGCGATCCAGATGGCCGGCACGGTGAAGGCGCGCAAAAGCTCGCGTCACGCGACGTCGGACTGGATGGAGATCGAAAAGCAGCGCGGTATCTCGGTCACCAGCTCGGTCATGCAATTCGACTATGCCGGCCACACCATCAATCTGCTCGACACGCCGGGGCACGAGGATTTTTCCGAGGACACCTATCGGGTGCTGACGGCGGTCGACGCGGCGGTAATGGTGATCGACGCCGCCAAGGGTGTCGAAGCGCAGACGATCAAGCTGCTGGAAGTGTGCAGGCTGCGCTCGACACCGATCATCACGTTCGTGAACAAGCTCGATCGCGAGGTTCGAGCGCCGATGGCGCTGCTCGAGGAAATCGAGTCGGTGCTCAAAATCGACTGCGCGCCCATCACCTGGCCGGTCGGCATGGGCAAACGCTTCCGGGGCGTGTTCGACCTGCGGCAGGACCGCCTGGTCCGGTTCACGCCGGGCGAGGAAAGGGTGCGCGATGACGGCGAGCTGATCGAGGGTTTGGGCAATCCTCGTCTGGACGAGCTGTTTCCCGACGAGACGGCGGCCTTGCGTCACGACGTGGAGTTACTCCGAAACGCGAGCTCGCCGTACGACCTGGGTTCGTTCCTCGCAGGACAGCAGTCGCCGGTTTTCTTCGGCTCGGCCATCAACAACTTCGGCGTGCAGGAGATTCTGCAGGCGCTGGTGGAGTGGGCGCCGCCGCCGCAGCCACGCGACGGCAGCACCAGGGTGGTTGTGCCCACGGAAAAAGCGTTCAGCGGATTCGTCTTCAAGATCCAGGCGAACATGGATCCGCGCCATCGCGACCGCATTGCGTTTTTCCGCGTCTGCTCCGGGCGCTATCAGCCGGCGATGAAGGTTCGCCACCTGCGCATCGGCCGCGAGATGAAGCTCGGCAACGTCTTGACGTTCATGGCCAACGAGCGTGTTGCCAGCGACGATGCCGTCGCCGGGGACATCATCGGCATTCACAATCACGGCCAGTTGCAGATTGGCGACACGCTGACCGAAGGAGAAGCGCTGGCGTTCAAGGGCATTCCCTACTTCGCGCCGGAGCTGTTCCGCGTTACGCGGCCGCGCGACCCGTTCAAGGCCAAGCAGCTTCAGAAAGGTCTGCGGGAACTGGGTGAGGAAGGGGCGATTCAGGTCTTCGAACGTCCGTGGAACAACACGCTGCTGCTCGGCGCGGTCGGAGAGCTGCAGTTCGACGTGGTGGCGGACCGACTGGCTCGCGAATACAAGGTCGACGCGCTCTACGATCCAGCCAACATCGCCACCGCCCGCTGGCTCACCTTCCCCGATGCCGCGACGCTTCGCAATTTCGAGAACGAAACCGCGACTTCGATGGCGACCGACGTCGACGGCAACCCGGTGTTCCTGGCGGCGAATAAATACATCCTGCAGGTGACGATGGAGCGGTGGACTAGCGTCGGCTTTCACACCACGCGCGAGCACGGGCAACGCCTCTTGCAGGGATAAGGGCGACCGCTGGTTAGTTCAGGCCGCGCGCTTCGCGCCGGCGATCAAGGCGAGCTTGGCGCGCGCGTCGCGCAGCGCAGAGCGCAGGCCCTCCTCGATTACCGGATGGTAAAACGGCATCTCCAGCATCTGGTCGATGCTGAGATTCATCTGCCTGGCCCACGCCAGCAGATGGCCGATGTGCTCCGCATCCGGGCCGATCATCTCCGCACCGAGAAATAGGCCGGTGGTGCTGTCGGCATACACCTGAAGCATGCCCTGGTTGCGCAGCATGACGCGGGCACGGCCCTGGTTTTCGAACGATACTTCGCCGATGACGGGAGCTCCGGGCCGCGCCGACGCGAATCCGCCGCCGACGATGCAGATCTCCGGATCGGTGAAGACCACGCTCAGCAATGCACGCCGCGGGCCGCTCTTGATCTCGGGAAACCGCGCCGCGTTGTTGCCGGCGATGCGGCCCTCATCCGAGGCTTCATGCAGCACCGGCGAATCGTCGCTCGCGTCTCCGGCGACAAAGATGGACGAACCGCCGCATTGCAGGGTGGTGCGGTCGTAGATCGGCACGCCGCGGGCGTCGAGCGCCAGCGTGGTATTTTCGAGCCCGAGCTTGCCGACGTTGGGTGCCCGGCCGGTGGCCGCGACCAGGTACGCAAACCGCTCGGTCTGGGTGCTGCCGTCCAGTGCCCGATAGGTGACGACCACCTCGTCGCCGTCGCGGGCGACCTCCGCATGGGCGTTGGTATCGAGGTAGAACTCCTGGGTGAACACCTTGCGCGCGCAGTCGATGAGCGCGGGATGCGACAAGGGGCCGACGCCGCCGCCTCTGCCGAACACCTTCACGCGC
>DASZZK010000067.1:0-3104 GCA_035544975.1 Casimicrobiaceae bacterium
AGGAGATCGCGTCCCAAATCGGCCACAAATCGCCACCCTGACCAGCCGTGGCGCGAAAAGGCACGGCGATGCCGGGGTCGAACTTGAGTCGCCAGCGGCCATCGGCGTCCTGTCGCGCGGTGCTGCGCGCCAGCGCGTGCCATTGATCCTCGGAAAGCACGCCGAAAGGTGCCGACACCTGACGGATGTGCGTTGCCAGCTGCTCGAACGAATCGAACGTGGGGTCGAGACCAACGTACGATCCGATGCGCGCGAGCGCCGCCGGTTCGACGGCCGGGCCTACGTCGTTGACCACCAGCCGGGCGACCGGCGTTTCAGGCTGCGCCGCCATCACCATGCCCAGCAATCCTCCCATCGAGGTGCCGACCCATGCCACGCGATCCGCGCGCGCGTGAGCAAGCAAGGCCGTCAGCGTGGTCAGATAGGTCGGGAATCCATAATCGTTCGGATCGCGCAGCCATCCGCTGTCGCCGCGTCCCGGCATATCTAGACAGATGACGCGATGACGATCCGATATCGCCGCGGCCAGTGTGTCGAAATCGCGTCCGTTGCGCGTCAGGCCATGAACGCAGACGACCACGCGCGAATTTTCGGGATCGCCCCAGTCTCGGTAGACGACTCGGTGAAAACCGTGTGCGCTGAGGCTCTTGAAATGGTGTTCGCGGGGAAAGGGCATGCATGCTTGCGTCGTCAGGAAAAACGCTGCCGTCGCAGCAGCGCATCGTCGGGGAAAACGGACCCCGCGTCAATGAGCCGTGTTCTCAGCGAAGCAGCTCGGCTGGAAAAAAAGGAAGATAACCCGCGGTGTCGCCGCCGAGAAACGCTTCGATTTCGTCGCGGCGAGCCAGTGCGTCGGAGTAGCCAAGCGCCAGCAGCTCGCGGCAGTACTTGCGGTCGAACAGCAGATACGACAACAGATTGGCGCCGGTGCCCTCGGTCGCCCCCAGACCGCGCAAGAGGTATCGCACACCGGTCGGCAAACGATCGGCATGGCGAACCGCGAGTTGACCGAGGTCGCGGCTCGGACCCACGACCAGGGTGTCGACGCGAACGATTTCGGGATGCGCATCCTGGATGGTGCGGGGAACGAGATTGAGCACCTGATTGAGTCGCTGCAAGCGCTCCAGATCCGCGCCCAGGTTGTCGAGAAAGATGCTGGAAAGCGCGTGCCCCGCGACTTGGGCAAAGGAAGGATAGTGCGGAGGTTTTCGCGCTTGCGCGGGTGCCGGCTGCTGGCCGACGAACTGTCCGACGGCGATGACCAGCATTCTGCGTGCGTTCAAATGCAGCGCCGGCGACAGTGGCGCGATTTGCCGCACGGAGCCGTCGGCGTAGAAGTCGTCGCCAACACGCGCTGCTGGAAAGATGAACGGAATCGCGCTCGACGCGAGAAGATGCTCGATACTGATAAGCGCGCGTTCTCCGCGCCGTCGGGTTCTTTGCCACGGCTCTATCGTCGATGCGCCTTGGAAGAAGGTCACGGCGTGGCCGGTGGTATAGCTCGTCGCGTTGATCGAAAGCGCATGCAGGCGCCCGGCCGCGATGTGCCCCGCGACGCGGTCGAGGTCGAGCTCGCGCCGGATCAGCGAACGCAGTGGAGAACTGTCGAGCATGGACGCGGTACGCGTCGGCCCGCGCCTGCCGACCAGTACCGACGCGAGCCAGCGCATGCCGTGGGCCGACACCGCGCCGAAGTCGGCCTTGTAGACATGGCGGACCTCGATGTTGCGCCACAGACGCAGAAGCCGCGCGACGCCGCGGCGAAAACTGTCCGCGTTGGCGGCAAGGAGCGCCGCGTTGACGGCCCCGGCCGACGTCCCGCAGATCACCCGGAACGGGGTGGTCGACGTCCGGCCCAGCAAGTGTGCGATGGCGTGCAGCACGCCGATTTGATAGGCGGCACGTGCGCCGCCGCCGGAAAGGACGACACCCGTTTCGTACGGTGCGCGCGTCACGCGGTGAGGCCCCGCTCGGCGCGCAAGGTACGATCGAGAATCATCAGCATCGCCGCCGTCGCGCCCCAGATGTAGCGTTCGCGATAAGGAATGGCGAAATAATCGCGGCGAATCTCGCCCAGCATGCGGAAATGCCGCTGCTGGTTGACGGGCTCGAGCAGGAATGCGAGCGGGACTTCGAACACGTCGGCAACTTCGACTGGGTCAGGTATGACCGAAAAAGGCGGCTCGACCCACCCCACGACGGGAGTCACGCGATAGCCCGTGACCGTTTCATAGGGGGCGAGCCGTCCGAGGACCGTTACTCGATCGCGCGGAAGCCCGATCTCCTCTTCGGTTTCTCGTAGTGCCGCGGCGTCGACGTCGAGGTCACCGGGCTCGACACGGCCTCCGGGAAAGCTGATCTGTCCGGCATGGTCGGGAAGGTCCGCGCTGCGCTCGGTGAACAAGACCGCCAGGCCCTCGGGCCGATTGACGATCGGAACGAGCACTGCGGCCGAGTGGGGCTCGCCTTCGCGCCCGGGCAGCCGATAGCCGTCGGACAAGTGGAGCGCCGCGGGAGGTGGTGGACGCGACAGCCGTTCGACAAGCCACTCGCGTTGAGCCTGAGGGGGGAGCTTGAACAACGGAAGATCCATGAGCGGCGAGGCGGGCGGCCGCCAATCCAGCTGCAGCCGCGCCGATCATACCGTAAGCCGACTATCGGTTTTGCGGTAAACCGGAGTGGCGTCCTCCGGGGACAATCAGGCGAGAAGCTTAACGCCCGCGATGGTCAACGTCGCGACCAGCATCATGCGCAGCGTGCGCACCGGCACGCGCCGCGATCCGAAACTGCCCAGCACGATGCCTGGAATGCCACCGGCAAGCAGTGCCAGAAGCAGGCCGAAGTCGATGGTGCCGAGCCAGGCGTGTCCTGCCGCGGCAACGGCGGTCAGGGGAACTGCGTGCGCGATATCGCTGCCTGCAATTTCAGCCGGCTCGAGCTCCGGATAGAGCAGCGCGAGGCACGCGGCGCCGATCGCACCCGCGCCCAGCGAAGTCAGCGCGACGGCGACTCCGATCGCGCATCCGACGAACACGGTCAAGAGGGGCCGGTGTCGCCGCATCGCACGCAATCTTTCCGAACGCGCACCCCACCGTTTGAGCGGG
>DASZZK010000068.1:0-3698 GCA_035544975.1 Casimicrobiaceae bacterium
GGCAGCATGCGCGCCCAACAAGACCGTCGACTTCGTCTGGGATGGAAAGGACGTGTTTGGTAGGACACTACAAGGCTGTTGACGATCGTGCGGATCCGTAGAAATCCGATCAGGACGGCGGGACGCGGAAGGAACTGGTTCAGGCATGCGCCATAATCTCTCGTGGCGCATGCCGACGGCGGAGCCCGGGCTATCAGAAGCTCGCCTCGTGGTGTTCGCTGAGGACGTCGGCCTCGACGACGTTGCGGTAGTGAATGATGGCGTTATCGAGCGCGTAGAGCCTATCGATCACGGTTTCGGCGAGGCGGCAGTGCATGGTCGTGACGCAACACGACCGTCGTTGGTCATCAGCGAGGCATGGGTACTCGGCGAGGATGGCGATGATGGAGGTTTCGATCGCGTCGGCGACAAGGTCGAGGATGGCAAGCTCGGGGGCGGCGGCGACGAGCGCTGGATTCACGGTGCTCATGATCGCCCGCTCTTTTTTTTCGCGGCGCCGAGTGTCTTGCTTCTGCGCGAGGGGGCGGTTGGCGAGTCGGGCGCCGGGTCGGGACGCTGTCGCCAGGAATCGCCGTCGATGTTGAGTGTGTGACAGTGCTCGGTGAAGCGGTCGACGAGCGCCACGACGCATGCAGCACCGGGGAAGACGGTGCCCCAGTCCTTGAAGGCGAGATTGGTGGTGATGATGGTGCTGGCGCGCTCGTGGCGACGACTGACGATGCTGTAGAGGAGATCGCCAGAGCGAGCATCGCAAGGGAGGTACCCTAGCTCGTCAAGGATCAGGACTGCAGGAGTGGTGTAGCGCTTCAGGCGGCGCTCCACAGCTGGAAGCGATTCTTGCTTGAGGAGGTCAGCGAGGGCCGCGTTGACGGTGGAGAAGCAGACGGACTTTCCGTTTTCGAGGGCGCGCTGACCGAGGTTCTGGGCGAGGGTGCTCTTGCCGACGCCGCTCGGTCCGCGAAAAAGGACGTTGTGCCCGCGTGCGGCGAAGTCGAGCGAGAGAAGCTGCTCATAGAGTGGGCGGTCGATGACGCGGGGAAAACTCCAGTCGAAGCGATCGATGGGCTTCATCGCGCCGAGCGTCGCCCGCCTGGTGCGTGAAGCGAGGTTACGAGCGTCGCGCTCGCGGCGCTCGAGAACGACGAGGTTTTCGACGACTTCGGTCGGCGAGAGCCGACTCTTGGTCGCGTGGGCGAGCAGCGCGAGCAGCGCCTCGCGCGAGGTGCACAGGCCGATTGCGCGCAGACCGTCTGCGATGTCGATGGTCATGATGCGCTCCTCTTCTTGTCGTACGCGGCCAGGTCGTGCGGGATGACATCGCAGTCGGGCACGTGTGGCCCGAGCTCGAGCAGGGCGGGGATCGGCGCGCCTGCTCTTCGACGCGCTTGTTCGCAACAGAGCGCGAGCGCGCCGGGGTCGTGCAGGCCGCGAGCGAGGACCTCGGAGACGGCCTTTGCGAGCACCTCGGCGCCGTAGAGATCGAGCAGCTTGCCGGTGCGTGCCGTCATGAGCCCGACGTTGCGGCCGACGTCGACCCAGCGCGTGTAGAGCGCGTCGATGCCGGCGATCTGCGCGAGCAGCCGGTCCTTCGTTTTCGGAATGCGACCGGCACGTTTCTGCTCGAGCAGTTCGCGCCGATGTTCGGGATCCTCGATGCGCTGGTGCTTTCCCCAGCTGCGCTCATGCTTGGCGATGACGTCTGCGGCGTCGAGCAGGCGCACCTCACTGTCGCTGGCGACGAGCGTAACGGTGGAGCGAGCATAACGCGGCGGCAGCGAGTAGAGATTCGTTCCGAAGCGAACGAAGGCTGTCGTGTCGACGTTGGCGGGCGCCACCAGATCGGTCTCCGGCAACGTTAGCGGCAGCGAGAGAAGTCGGTCCTTCTCCTCGGCGAAGACCTCGGCGACCGTGCGATCACGAAAGCGTGGATGAGGGCGCACATCGGCGATGTCCCGGATGAAGTCGAGCAGCTGCCGGTTGCCGTCTTCGATGCTGGCGATCGGGCGCGCCGCGAAGAAGCGGTCGCGAAAGTAGCGAACGGCGCGCTCGACGCCACCTTTGTCGGTGGGCCGCCTTGGCCTGCATAGACGCGGCTGGACCCGCAGCGCCCCTGAGATCTCGAGCAGCCCCGGGTGATAGCGCACGGCGTCGCCGTGGCGCGCAAGCACCACGGTTTTCGGATTATCGAAGAGCCATTGCCGCGTTACGCCACCGAAAAATTTGGCGGCGCGCACGAGCGAGCGGCGCAGAGACTCGACCGTCAGATCGTAGACCAGCTCGGCCCACACCGCGCGCGAGTAGGCGAGCAGCATGACGAAGACCCAGAGCGGGCGCGTGCCGCCGGTGACGGCGAGCGAGCCCACGTGAGCCCAGTCGATCTGCGCCTGCTCCCCAATGAGGCGCTCGCTCCGAAGGTACACCTCGCCACGCGGTATCGGTCGCACCTCGGCCACGTGACGGCGCACCTGAGCGATCCCACCCTCGTAGCCGCGCATGCGGATCATGTCGAAGAGGCGGGTCGCGCGAAGGCGCGGATGCGACTTCAGCGTCTCGTCAATGAAGGCGGCATACGGATCAATGATGCGCGGTTTCGGCGCAACCAGGAGCGGGCGTTCGGCGCCGCGATCGAGCACACGGTCGACGACGTCCGGGTGCACGCCAAGCTCGGCGACGATCGTGCCTCGCTTCCACTTCTCGACGTCATGGAGGCGCCGGATCTCGTGCTCCTTGGAGAGATCGATCGTCATGATGTCACCCCTTCGAGGCAGCGCTGGCGCAGATCAGCAAAGTTGGCGAGGCCGCCCCGGATCCGGCGATCTCGCCCTGCCCGAGGGTGGGCGCGGAGCGCGACCTCGACGTCGTCGTGCACGGTCTTCACTCCGAACCCCACGACGTCGTCGAACTTCCGCGTCGCGGACGAACTGGCCTGGGCGTCCGCACACAATACAAAAGACTGCGCCTGCGGGCGGCACAGAGGCAGCCCCGCCAGAAGCTGCGTGGCCGCGGTGTGCGGGTGATTCGCCGTCACCGGCCGCAAGATCGCCCGCATCAGCTTGTCGCTTCCCGCCCTCACCAGCAGCCACCTCTCGCGCGCTAGCGGCTGCATCGTCACTGTGAATCGTTGCATCGTCGGTGCTTTCCGCGGCGACGGCATGCTCCTCCATCGCGGAGGCGGATGCGTCGTCGCGCAGGCACGACGAAACCTCGGCGGACAAGTTATTGCAGCGGAGTTCCGTCACGAATTTCATCTGCGCCAGCGAAGCACGCCGGCGAGCCCGGTAGTCCACATTGCGGGCCGCGTGGTCGAGACGACCCAACCAACTCCGCTGGTGACGCGCCTTCGACTCGCGCGCGGCATTTCGCTGACACGCTTTGCCGCAGTAGATTTGTCCCCGGTAGTCGGACTCACAGAAGTAGACGACGGCCCCGCAGCCCGCGCAGCGAACCCGCACAAAAACCTCGACAACATCCACGCGCGCAGCAGGGCAACCGCGCTCACGGAAGTTGCCCCGCCTGTCCGCCTTCGGGCACCTTCCGCCCGTCAGCGTTCACGCGCGACACGAAGGCTCAGGGTACGACCCCTGGGCCTTCATCCTTTCGCGGTTGCCACGATGCCTACGAGAACCCGCGAGCCGATACCACTTCTCGGTGAACCGCTCGATGCGCCGATTTCTCCGGATCGAGACGCTCGTTCACAG
>DASZZK010000069.1:0-7833 GCA_035544975.1 Casimicrobiaceae bacterium
CCCGGTTGTGGTGGCTGTTGCAATGGCTGGGCCATCCCGCGGCGGCAGTTCTCGACGGCGGAGTCGACCGGTGGAGTGCGGAGGCTTGGCCGCTGACCGCGGACGAGACGCACCTACAGCCGGCGACATTCATTGCCAGGCAACCGAAGCGTATCGCGTCGGCGCGCGAGATCGTGGAACATCTCGATGACGGCGCACTTACCGTGATCGATGCGCGCGCGCCCGAGCGCTATCGAGGCGATGTCGAGCCGATCGATCCGGTGGCCGGTCACATTCCGGGCGCCATCAATCGTCCCTACAGCGCAAACCTCACCGCACAAGGCATCTTCAAGCCCGCGCTGCAGCTCCGCACCGAATTTCAAACGCTGCTGAAGGAATCGCCACCGGAGTCGGTGGTCCACCAATGCGGCTCGGGCGTGACCTCCTGTCACAACGTGTTGGCGATGGCCATTGCCGGCCTGCCGGGATCGCGTCTCTATCCGGGCTCCTGGAGCGAATGGATCGCCGCGCCCGAGCGGCCGATCGCGCGCGGCTGAGTATTGAATCTGCTCATTGGCCGGTCGACTCGAACAAGTCGATCGGATTACCCGATGGATCGTTGACTAGAACTTGTTTCCCGCCCGGACCCGAAACGATCTCACTGCGAAAGTGCGCGCCGGATTGCGTCAGCTTTGTCACCAACGACGCGAGATCGTCGGTTTCGAGCACCAGCCTATTCCAGCCGCCCGGCAGGGGTTTGGAGCCATCGGAAAGTGGACGCGAGGCAGAACTGCCTGGACCGCTGAGCCATAGCGTGAGGTCACCACGCTTTACCATCGCAAATGGCGGACCCCACTTCTCCACGAGCTCGAAACCAAGCATGTTAGTGTAGAACTCCACCGCGACATCGACATCGCTGACAAGGTATCGGATGACCGCCACGTGAGTTGTCCGGATGGTGAGATCTGGCTCGAAGTACGTCTGCGTCTAAGTTCAGGTGCCGCCGGAGGCGGCCGCCTGCAACGAAAAGTTAGACGACCGGATCGTCATCATTATGTGTACTCGCCTCGACCTTTGGGGTACTGCGCTTCCCACTCGCGGCCATTGAGCGGCGTAACAGTCATTTCCTCAATCGTTTCGGAGTCAATGCACCGTGCGTTGACGCTGATGCCGTCCGGATGCGAGCGCGGCACATAGAACGATTTGATGCCGCACACGGAACAGAACAAATGCTTGGCTGTGTGGGTATTGAAGCTGTAGGTCTTGAGCGTGTCGTTGCCACTTAGCAGTTTGAATTGAGCGGCCGGAACGACAAGGTGAAGGTAACCGGCCTTGCTGCATATGGAACAGTTGCACTCTGACACGCTCAGACTCTTCGGCGCGATGACCTCAAATCGAACCCGCCCACAGTGACAACCTCCGCCATGCGTAGTCACCGGACCTCCTGCAGGCTAACGTTTGACGTGAGAGAGGCGGCCGGCAGCGAGCGAAGCTGGCTGTTGGACGTCCCCTCGACGGAAGGGTTAGAGCGCATTTTCCACAAGCGAGGTACAGCCCATCGCTTCGGCAATGAGCGCAAAGTCGGTGGCCGGAATCTTGAGCCGACCAAACCGGAACGCTGCACCCCAGTGCGTTTTGCTCTTGATAAACGAGAGCCTCTCAATGAGCGGCTTGATCGGAGCCTCGCTGCAGCGCGAAAACCGTACATCGACTCGGTATGGCTTAAAGTCCGGAAGCATTTCAACTTGATAGATCTCACCGGAGACGATTGTGCCAATGGCCGTGAATGATTGGAGCGGCTCCCCGTCGGGATATGAGGTGCGAGGCGAATACATGACCAGACCGTCACCGGCGCGGAACTTCTGAAGCGGCACTTTCTTGCCATGACTAAGTTGGACGAAGCCTCCCTTAACGCCAATCTCGACGTGAGAGCGGGAGACGACGCCAATCCAGTGATTGTGGTTGGGCATGTGCGGGTTGTGCGCCTTGCGAAAGCATCCGGACTAAGCACGCCTACGTCGACTGGATTAAGCGCTTCATCTGATTCCACGGCAAGCGCCACCCCGTAGATGTGGGCCAGCCGAGTCGAATCATTTCTGACCGACCTCGCGGTCGTCGTGGGGTCGTTGCGCCAACGGCCAGGTGGACAAGACTCGATAGCGTGCGCCTGTGGCGTCTAGCTCCGACGCGACAAGGGCAAACGCGGTGACGTGCCACACCAGCGGCGGTGCAAGCGGACGCCGCACGACAGCCGCAATATGGCGCGCCAAGGTGACATGAACCGCAAAGGGCCGCTGGTCCGGCTCGAGACCGCTGACCAGCAGCGCTCGCGCGAGCGCCTGATGTAACTCGACAAGCGGCGGCGGCACGCTTTGCACGCCCGCCCAGGCGATGGCGCTCTTGCGCCAGGAATCCACCCGGTCGAGAGCAAGATCGAACGCAGGCGCCGAAATTCGCGCGGCTGCGGCACTCAGTTCGCGCGCGATGCGCCGCGGCTGGTCGCCGAGAAACGCGAGTGTCACGTGGACGTTGTCCGGAGCCGTCGGTCGGCCACCGGACTCGGCCGCGACCTGTTGCGCCAGCGTCGCGAGCGCATCGGCGGTGGATGCGTCGGGCCATAGGGCGAAGAACAGACGCTGCGTCGCTTCGTTCATGCCTTACTATAAAGCGCACGCACGTCCCGGCAAACGTCGGCCGAAGACAGGGGACGGCGCGGCCGATGTCCGAAGGGACCAGCCTTGGCCGGCGTTGGGCGTCAAATTCTGCGTAAGCGTAGAATGCAGTTTCCTATGCGGGGCATGGGATGAAATTTGAAATTGAATGTGAGCGCGAAGAAGACGGTCGTTGGCTTGCTGAGGTTCCGCAGTTGCCAGGCGTTCTCGCTTACGGCTCGTCCGCTGACGAGGCAATGGCGAAGGCCGAAATCTTGGCACTACGTGTTCTCGCCGACAGGCTGGAACATGGTGAGAGCAAGCCGCAGTCAATCTCGATTGCCGTCGCGGCCGCGTGAACCAATGGCCTTCGACCAAAGCGCGCCGTGTCTTTGCGGCGCTGATCAGGATTGGTTGGGAGCTTAAGCGCCAATCCGGCTCGCATCGCACGATGCAACGCACTGGCTGGCCTGATTTCGTTTTCGCGTTTCACGACGGCGAAGAGATCGGTCCCAGGATGCTCTCGCGTATCGCCAAACATACGGTCTTGCGCCGCACGATTTGTAGGCGTTTGACGCCCAACCGTTCGCTAAATCACACGTGCGCCGCAGCGCGGGGGGGGCAACAAAACGGCCGCGACGCCCGAAAAGAGGGTACGGCGCGGCCGGCGCTCGAAGTGCAAACCTTAGGTGTTGTTACGCATTGGCGACCGAGAGCTCCGCCTTCGGCTTGTCGAAGAACTGCTCGTCTTCGGTCGATCCCTTGAGCGCGGTCGTCGACGACCCGGCGCCCTGGATCGTCTGCGTGACCGCGTCAAAGTAGCTGGTCCCCACCTCGCGCTGGTGCTTGATCGCGGTGAATCCCTTGGCTACCGCCGCGAACTCCGCTTCCTGCAACTCGACGAACGCCGTCATCTGACTGCGAGCGTAGCCATGCGCCAGGTTGAACATGCTGTAGTTCAGGCTATGGAAGCCCGCCAGGGTGATGAACTGGAATTTGTAACCCATCGCGCCCAGTTCGCGCTGGAAGCGGGCCACGGTCGCATCGTCGAGGTTCTTTTTCCAGTTGAACGATGGCGAGCAGTTGTACGCCAGCATCTTGTCCGGGAACTTCGCATGGATCGCGTCGGCGAAGGCCTTGGCGAATTCGAGGTCGGGCTTGCCCGTCTCGCACCAGAGCAGATCCGCGTAGGGGGCGTAGGCGAGCCCGCGCGACACCGCCTGATCGAGCCCGTTGCGGGTCTTGTAGAAACCCTCGACCGTGCGCTCGCCGGTGCAAAACGGCTTGTCGTTGTCGTCGATGTCGGAGGTCACGAGATCGGCGGCCTCGGCATCGGTGCGCGCGAGAATGATCGTCGGCACGTCCATGCAGTCGGCAGCGAGCCGCGCCGCGACCAGCTTCTCGACCGCCTCGCGCGTCGGCACCAGGACCTTGCCGCCCATGTGCCCGCACTTTTTCACCGAGGCAAGCTGATCCTCGAAGTGGACGCCCGCCGCGCCGGCGTCGATCATGGCCTTCATCAACTCGAAGGCGTTCAGCACGCCGCCGAATCCCGCCTCGGCGTCGGCAACGATCGGCGCAAAGAAGTCGAGGTCGTTCTTGCCTTCCATGTGCTGAATCTGATCGGCGCGCATAAACGTGCTGTTGATCCGGCGGACCACCGCGGGCACCGAGTTGACCGGATACAGCGACTGGTCGGGGTACATTTCTCCGGCGACGTTGGCGTCGGCGGCTACCTGCCATCCGGAAAGGTAGATCGCCTTCAGGCCCGCCTTCACCTGTTGCATCGCCTGGTTGCCGGTCATCGCGCCGAGCGTGCTCACGAACGGCTCTTCGTTGACCAACTTCCAGAGCTTTTCCGCGCCACGGCGGGCGAGCGTGTGCTCGATGTGCACCGAGCCGCGCAGGCGGACCACCTCCTCGGCCGCGTAACCACGCTTGATGCCCTTCCAGCGCGGATTCTCCGCCCAGTCCTTTTTCAGTCTTGCCGCTTCGAGATCGTAGTTCATCGTTGCTCCCATCATCAGCATGGCCAAAACAGGGTTCGCATCCTCGACGCAAACCGGCGCGTTGGGGACGACCTCGTGTCAACGAGACGTTAGCAAAGTTATTCGGGCGTGACAACAGGATTTGACGCGCTGCAGCGTAGGAATTTATCCTACTAATCATGTACTTAAAAGTCGATTCCGAGGGACGGAATCTGAATGGCGCTTTCTCGCCTGTTTGTTGTTGCGGCGCAGGAGATTAAGGCGCCTCGCCGGCGCACTTTTCGATCATCAGCTTGATTATTAGCACTTTCTCGTTAAGCCGGCCGCTCAGGCTGAAGATTTACTACCCCGCGTTTTTTGGAAAGCGATTCCGCGAGTACCGTCGCCACGTGTCGCACGCTCGCCACAGGTGACCCGCCGGCGAGCGAGCAAATTCGCATCTACATCAGCATGTCGGCCCAAATGTTGCGCGCCCAAGCGTCGGCGTAGATACCTTCCTGCGCGGTGGGCGCGCTCGACAGGCCGCCGCTGCCAGGGACGACGATCATCGTCTTTTTCTCGCGGTCGTAGGCATGCACGGACGCGACGTGCGCGACCTCTTTGTCGTCGATATAGCTGTAGCAGGTGTTGGCGAATAAGGGCGACGGATTGACCTCCTGTCCAGCCAGGAGCGCGACGATGGCGGAAGCGCAGACTTTCGCGTGCTGGTTGGCCATGTGGCCGGATTTGGGCATCAGCGGCGCGGTCTGGATCGCGTCGCCAAGAATGTGGATACGTGGCTGCGCCGTCGACTCATAGGTGAGGAAATCGACCTGGCAGAAGCGCGCGTTAGCGTTGGCCATGCCAAGCTGCCGCGCGATCGCACCCGCATGCTGCGGCGGAATCACGTTGAGAACATCGGCTTTGACGCGGTCGAAGTCGAGCTTCGCCGTCAGCGTCGCGACGTCGACGTCGACCAGAGCGCTGTTGGGCCGGTATTCAATGTAGCCCTTGTAACGGCCGTTCCACGCCGCCATGAAAAGGCCCTTCTTCGACTGGACGTCTTCGTTTGCGTCGAGGAGGATCACCTTGGATTTCTTCTTCTGGGTCGAGAGGTAATAGGCGACCTGACACGCGCGCTCGTACGGTCCCGGCGGGCAGCGGTACGGTGCCTTCGGGATATGCATGACGAACACGCCGCCATCAGGCATCGCTTCGAGTTGCCGGCGCAGCGCAACCGTCTGCGGCCCGGCTTTCCATGCATGCAGCACCTTCGCCTGTGCGGCGGCATTATTGAGCGACGGCACCTGCTCCCAGATGAAGTCGATGCCGGGCGACAGGATGAGCCGGTCGTAGGGCAGCGTGGTGCCGCCGGCGAGTTTCACCGTGCGTGCGGCGGGATCGATGGCGATCGCCTCGTCGCGGATGCGGCGTATGCCCCATTTGTCGAGGCCGCTGTAGGGCACGGTAATGTCGCCGAGCCCCTTGCTGCCGCCAATCACCAGGTTCGACAGCGGACAGGAGATGAATTCTCCGTCGCGCTCGACCAGCGTCACGTCGACCTTGCCGTCGCTCCACATGCGGATGTATTTGGCCGCGGTCGCGCCGCCGTAGCCGCCGCCGATGACCACAACCTTGGCCCGCCGCCTGGCGTCGTCGCGCAACCGCCCGCCGCCACCAGAGCAACAGAAGCCGATCCGGCCTTCAGGAATTCGCGTCGCGAGTAGCTCATGGCTGCACCTCAGTTCGGCCTCAGTTCGGTTTCCGGCTGGCCAGATACGCGGCGGCGGCCTCGATCTGCTCGTCGGTGTAGCCCTTGGCGAGCTGCTGCATGATCGTCGACGGCCGCTTGCCGTCGCGGAAGTCCTTGAGCTGCTGGATGAGGTACGCCTTGTCCTGACCGGCGATGGCGGGAATGGCGCCGCGGCTGCGGCCATCGGTGCCGTGGCAGTTGGCGCAGTTCGCAGCGATGTCGCGGCCGGTGGTGGCGCTGGTGTCGGCGCCGACAGCGACGGTGGCGCTGGCCGCCGCCAGCGCAATGGCCACGGCAGCGGGAATCAGGAGTTGCAGCCGCATGGGCATGGGGTCTCCTCGGGCGCCGTCGACGCGGGCGCGAGAATTATTGTACGCCGGAACGGAACAGGTGCGGAGCGTCGCCGGAGCCAAAAAAAACGGGGGCGCGCAGCCCCCGTCCTTCGTTCATCGATGCCGTTCAGGCAACCGGCTCGACTTCCTTCGCTTCGTCGAAATCGAGCCTGATCTTGTCGTCGCTGCCGATGTCGATGGTCACCCTGCCCCCGTTGGTGAGCTTGCCGAACAGAAGCTCGTCGGCAAGCGCCTTGCGGATGGTGTCCTGAATCAGCCGCGACATCGGCCGCGCGCCCATTTGCGGATCGAAGCCCTTCTTGGCCAGGAACTCCTTCAGCTTCATCGTGAACGAAGGCTCGACCTTCTTCTCGTGCAGCTGGCTCTCCAACTCGAGCAGGAACTTGTCGACGACGCGCAGGATCACGTCGTGGTCGAGCGAGGCAAACGAAATCGTCGCATCGAGGCGGTTGCGGAACTCCGGCGTGAACATGCGCTTGATCGACTCGAACTCGTCGCCCGCCTGCTTGTTTTGCGTGAACCCGATCGAGTTCCTGGACAGCATGTCGGCGCCCGCGTTGGTGGTCATGACGATGATCACGTTACGGAAGTCCGCCTTGCGGCCGTTGTTGTCGGTCAGCGTGCCGTGATCCATCACCTGCAGCAGGATATTGAAGATGTCCGGATGCGCCTTCTCGATCTCGTCGAGCAGAAGCACGCTGTACGGATGCTTGGTGATCGACTCGGTGAGCTGTCCACCCTGGTCGAAACCGATGTAGCCCGGCGGCGCGCCGATCAGGCGCGACACCGCGTGCCGTTCCATGTACTCGGACATGTCGAAGCGCAGCAATTCCACGCCAAGACAATACGCGAGCTGGCGCGCGACCTCGGTCTTGCCCACGCCCGTCGGACCGGAGAATAGGAAATTGCCGATCGGCTTGCGCGGATTGCCGAGCCCCGAGCGCGCCATGCGAATCGCCGCGACCAGCGCGTCGATCGCCTGATTCTGGCCGAACACGACGTTCTTCAGGTCGCGATCGAGCGTCTTCAGCGCGTTGCGGTCATCGGAGGAGACACTCTTGGCCGGGATGCGCGCGATCTTGGCCACGATCTCCTCGATCTCGGTCTTGGTGATGACCTTTTTCTGCTTC
>DASZZK010000070.1:0-2145 GCA_035544975.1 Casimicrobiaceae bacterium
GGCCAAAAAGGCCGAGCTCCTGGCGGCGACTCCGCCACTGGACCGCTCGGCGCTGGTGGCACGCTTCGACGCCATCGAAAAACGCTTAGACGAACAGGATCTCGCGCTACAGGTGATGGATGGCGTCAGAGGCGGGATTGAGGCCGCCCGGGTCGAGCTCGAGCACCTGGTATGCGACCTGCTCGGCGAGTCGGATGACGCTGCGTAGGAGCGTCGACCGGAATCGCGCATGACGCCGCGCATCTACAACGCCGCACTGGTCGCCGGGCTTCTGTTCATCGGTGCGGGCGTTGCCCTGATAAGTGTCCCCTGGGCGCTGGTGACGGTCGGAAGTCTGGTAATTCTCCTGACGCTCTTCGCGTCGATCATGACGCGCAAATGAAATGCCGAAAAGCGCCCTCGTCGCCGTCGAACCCGAGCGCGAAGATCATCGCAGGCCGCCCTCCTGGCTTCTGCCGTCAGGGTATCCGTCAGTCAAGATTCGGCCGGCCGCGCTCGCTTGGTTTTGCTTGCGACGCCAGTCGACCTACCGCCGCGCCTGGGAACGGCTGGTCGACCTAACTTCTGACAGTACAGGCAGAAGTGCCGAAGCTTTCTCCGCAAGCGAAGCTCGATGCTTCGGTATCGCCGATCGCCTCGTGGATCCCGGCCAGGATGCCGCGCCGCTTTTCTTGCAAAGTTGCACGCGCATCGCCTACGCCGAGCTCGCCACGAGCGACGGAGGTAGCGACGGAGAGGTGTCGATCACCTTCGACGCGAAGCGGGCCACTAAGGCGCAGCTGCAGAGCGTCGAGCGCTGGTATACGCAGTGGGCGGCGCAGTGGCGAAGCGAGCACCGCGACCAAATACCGAAGCGAACTCGCAAGCTGCCGAGCACACGCAGCGCGATCCTCGCCATCCGCGCCTTTGATGGCCGCGCCGCCGGTGCATCGGTGCCCCAAATCGCGCTCGCGCTGTTCGCAGACGGCCGCGATCGTCGCGCTGGGCGGCTAACGCCGCGGGACGTAGAAGCCGCCTGCAAAAAAGCACGCCGTGCGATCAAACTCGCCGACTGGCTGACTCAGGAGGGGTATCTCGAGCTCGCGCTCAAAGAAACGTATCGACCAGCGGACGAGTTAGCTACCCCCACCAAGTCGTCCGTTTGATCGCCGTCGACGCCGGTATGCTCGTACCGAGTTCTCGAACGAAAAGGTATCCGAAATGCTCAACATCGCCGCCACTGCTCAAAGCAACATCCCGCGAATTCAAATGGGCCGCGATCGCAAGGAGCTCGATCCGCGAGGCGGCTTCGTAAGCGCTGGCGACTATTTTTACGCCGTGCGAAAGGCATTCATGCACGGGGCGCATATGCGCGACGAGAGGCTCGATTTACTCGCTGCCAGTCCTGCCACATATGGTAGCGAGGGGACCGGTACGGACGGCGGGTTCGCCGTGCCGATCGCCTTTGCGAACGAGGTCTTCACGCATTCGCTCAGCGAGGGCGCGCTTTTGCCATTCGTCGACGTGATACCAATTCAAACAAACGTGCTGGGGCTGCCAGTGGACGAGACGACCCCGTGGGGCTCGGATGGCATTCAGTCGTATTGGATCACTGAAGGCCAAACGCTCACGGCGACAAAGCCGAAGGTCCGAGAAACGATGCTGCGCCTTGCGAAGCTCGCTGTTCTGGTGCCACTCTCTGACGAATTACTCGCCGACTCCGCCGCGCTGGGTGCTTACCTCCCAAAACGCGCCGGTGACCGCATCAGGTGGGGAATCAACGATGCGATTCTGTTCGGCCTGGGCTCAGGTCGACCGCTCGGCGCCTTTACGGGCGTCGGTGTAACGGGTTCGGCCGCAATCACGATTGCGAAAGAGGCGGGCCAGGCGGTCAACACGGTCGCAATTCAAAACCTCGCGAAGATGTACACGACGCTGCCGCAGGGCAGCCATACCCGCGCAGTCTGGCTGATCCAACCCGATACCTTAGCGCTCGCTATTTCCATCGGCGCTAGCGCTTTTCCGATGACGGCTCCGCTGCCAGAGTACCCCGGCTCTGCGGGAACACTCTTCGGTCGCCCAGTGTTCGCTTCGCAGCATTGCGCGGCGCTCTCGTCGGCTGGCGACATCATCCTCGTCGATTTGGCGTACTACACCGCCATCGTG
>DASZZK010000071.1:0-1557 GCA_035544975.1 Casimicrobiaceae bacterium
GCGTGGCTCGGCGACGCCAGCGGCGTTGCTTCCTACAAGCCGACGGAAGGGATGTATTTCGTCGTCGTTGCTGCTCGCTCCGCCAAGGCGGTCATACCGGTCGCGCCCGGCTCGCTGTTCGCCGATGCCGACGACACCGAGCTCAAGCGCAACGAGTCCAATGCGCGCGAGGTCTTGCGCCTGGACGCGCTGCTCAAGGAGCACATCGCCACGCTCGACCGGCAGACAGGACATAGTCATTACCTGGAGGCAATTGTCGCCGAGCGCGAGCGCACCATCGGCGACATGAACCGCGGCCTCCAGGAACTCAATGCCGCGCGCGAAGAGCGCGACGGGCAGCTCGCCGAGCGCGCGCAGACCATCGTGGCGCTCGAGTCTCGCATCGCAGCGCTCGAGGGTGAACAAAACCGGCTTCATGCCGCGCTCCACGCGACGGAGCTTACCGTCGCCTATCGGCAAAGCGCGTGCTGGTGGGTCAAGCTCCCGTGGTTCCGGATGAAGCTCTGGCTAGCTCGCACTCGCTGATGCCGCACCAGCCTGGCCCCGCAATCGACATCATCGTACCGGTCTACAACGCCGCCGACGACTTGAGGCGCTGCGTCGACAGCGTTCTCCTGCATACGGACGGCGATTACCGCCTGCTGCTCATCGACGATGCGTCGCCCGACCCGGCGATCGGCGCCTACCTTGAAGAAATGCAATCGCGCGCACTGCCGCAGGTGCATTGTGTCTCGAATGAGAACAATGTCGGCTTCACGCTGACCGCCAATCGGGGCATGAGCTCGGCGCGTGCCGGCGCCGACGTGGTTCTGCTTAACTCCGATACCATCGTCACCCGCGGCTGGCTCGACAAGCTCGTGCGCTGCGCGCAATCGGACGCTTGCATCGGCACCATCACGCCGTTTTCCAACAATGCCGAAATCTGCTCGCTGCCGCGGTTCTGCGAAAACAATCCGTGGCCTCCGGAGCGCGATACCGAGCCGATGGTTCGAGCTCTCGAGCGGGCCGCCGCGCCGTCCTACCCGGACCTGCCCACCGGTGTCGGTTTCTGCCTTTATATCCGGCGGGCGCTGATCGATTCGATCGGGGTCTTCGATCCCGTTTTCGGTCTGGGCTACGGCGAGGAGAACGACTTTTGCATGCGCGCCGCCCGCGCCGGATTTCGCAACGTTCTCTGCGACGATGCATTCGTGGTGCATCTGGGCGGCAGCTCGTTCGGCGCCAAGCGTAGTGATCTCGCGCAGCGCAACATGGCCATTCTTCTCCAACGCCACCCGGAGTACCTCGATCTCGTCGCTGCGTACATCGCCGCCGACCCGCTTCGTCCGCTGCGCGAGTTCGCGCTTGCGCACTACCGGATGCTGACCGATCCTCTGCCCGGACTGCTGCATGTGGTTCACGGCCACGGAGGCGGCACGGAATATCACGTGCGGGCGCTGATGGCCGCGTCGTCCTCGGCATTTCATCATTACCTGCTGATTGCGATCGGCGACGAATGGCAGCACGAGGAGCATGCGCTAGGAGCGATACGAAGCTACGATTTTCAGCGGATTCCGG
>DASZZK010000072.1:0-6751 GCA_035544975.1 Casimicrobiaceae bacterium
CGATGTCAGGAACCTTGACTTCAACTGTCTGGGGCATGATGTTCCTGGACGGAGTCGGGACGTTTGCGGATCGGTCGAGCTTCAGACAGCGACGCGCGTATCACGCGACGCTCACACCGTCCACGGTGCCGGCTTGGCGCCATCGACACCATATTTTTTCATTGCCTCGGCGACTTTTGCCGCCGGAATCTCGCCGTCGTCGGCTAGCGCCTTGAGGGCAGCGACCGCAATGTAATGGCGGTCCACTTCGAAGAACTGACGCAGCTTTTCCCGCGTGTCGGAGCGACCGAAGCCGTCGGTGCCGAGCACAACGTAGCGACGCGGCACGAAGGCGCGTATCTGTTCCGCAAAAGCGCGAATGTAATCGCTGGTCGCGATCACCGGGCCTTTTGCGTCGGCAAGACACGATTCGACGTGGGAGACCTTGGGCTTCGCGGTTGGATTCATCATGTTCCAACGCGACACCATGTTGCCGTCGCGCGCGAGCTCGGTGAACGACGGGCAGCTCCATAGATCCGATTCGACGCCCCAGTCCTTTGCCAGGAGCTCCGCCGCGGCGATCGCTTCGCGCAGGATGACTCCGCTGCCGAGCAACTGAACGCGAAGCGACTTCGGCTTCTTCTCGCCTGCCTTGAGCAGGTACATTCCCTTGATGATGTTCGGCGCCGCGCCGTCCGGCATCGCCGGGTGGGTGTAGTTTTCGTTCATCAGCGTCAGGTAGTAATAGACGTCCTGCTGCTCGGCGTACATGCGTCGCATCCCGTCCTGGATGATGACCGCTATCTCGTAGGTGAAAGTCGGATCGTAGGAAATGCAGTTCGGGATCGTCGCGGCGTACAGATGGGAATGGCCATCCTCGTGTTGGAGACCTTCGCCGTTGAGCGTCGTGCGTCCGGCGGTGCCGCCGAGCAGGAAGCCGCGCGAACGCATGTCGCCGGCGGCCCACGCCAGATCGCCGACCCGCTGGAAGCCGAACATCGAGTAGAAAATGTAGAACGGGATCATCGGCACGCCGTGCGTCGAGTAGCTCGTCGCCGCCGCCATCCAGTCGCACATCGCGCCGGGCTCGTTGATGCCTTCCTGCAGGATCTGGCCGTCCTTGCTTTCCTTGTAGAACATCAACTGATCGGCGTCCTGCGGCGTATAGAGCTGACCGAGCTGGTTCCATATGCCCAGTTGCCGGAACAGGCCTTCCATGCCGAAGGTGCGCGACTCGTCCGGGACGATGGGAACGATGTGCTTGCCGATGGTCTTGTCGCGCAACAAGGTTTGCAGAATCTGCACGAAAGCCATGGTGGTCGAGATTTCGCGTTCGTCGGTGCTCTTGAGGAAGCGCTCGAACGTGGTGAGCGGTGGCGCCGGCAGCGCCGCCGCCTTGCGCCGGCGCGTCGGCAGATAGCCGCCCAATTCCATGCGCCGGGCCTTCATGTATTCGGCTTCCGGAGAGCCGGGCGCGAAGTTGACGTAGGGCATTTCGCCCAACTTTTCGTCGGGAACCGGGATCTGGAAGCGATCGCGGAATACGCGTATCGAGTCGACCGACATTTTCTTCTGCTGGTGGGTGATGTTCTGCGCTTCGCCGGACTCGCCCATGCCGTAGCCTTTGATCGTCTTGGGGAGGATCAGGGTCGGCTGGCCCTTGTGGTTGGCCGCGGCGTGAAACGCGGCGTACACCTTGTGCGGGTCGTGGCCGCCACGGTTCAGGTTCCAGATATCCTTGTCGGACCAGTCCGCGACCAGCTCCTTCAGCTCGGGCGTGTTGAAGAAGTATTCGCGCACATAGGCGCCGTCTTTCGACTTGAATGTCTGGTATTCGCCGTCGACGCATTCCATCATCCTGCGCATCAGGATGCCTTTCTTGTCGCGCGCGAGGAGCGGATCCCAGTGTGTTCCCCATACGACCTTGATGACATTCCAGCCGGCGCCGCGGAATTCTGCCTCGAGCTCCTGGATGATCTTGCCGTTGCCGCGCACCGGTCCGTCGAGGCGCTGCAGGTTGCAGTTGATGACGAAGATCAGGTTGTCGAGATTTTCGCGGGCGGCCATGCCGATGGCGCCCATCGACTCCGGCTCGTCCATCTCGCCGTCGCCGCAAAAGCACCAGACCTTGCGGCCCTCGGTCTTGGCCAGGCCGCGATCCTGCAGATATTTCATGAAGCGGGCCTGATAGATCGCCATCAGCGGCCCGAGGCCCATCGATACCGTGGGGAACTGCCAGAAGTCCGGCATCAGCCAGGGATGCGGGTAGGAGGAGATTCCCTTGCCGTCGACTTCCTGGCGAAAGTTGTTCATCTGCTCTTCGGTGAGGCGGCCGAGCATGAACGCGCGGGCATAGACTCCGGTCGCGGAGTGCCCCTGCACAAAGACGAGATCGCCGCCGTGATCGGGCGAAGGCGCGTGCCAGAAATGATTGAAGCCGACGTCGTAGAGGGTCGCCGCGGAGGCGAAGCTCGCGATATGGCCGCCGACGTTGGTGTGCTTGTTGGCGCGGATGACCATCGCCATCGCGTTCCAGCGCACGTACGAGCGGATGCGCTGCTCGATCGTCTGGTCGCCGGGAATCCTCACCTGCTTGTCGACGGGAATGGTATTGATATACGCGGTGTTGGCCGAGAAGGGCATGTACGCGCCGGAGCGGCGCGACTTGTCGATCACCTGCTCGATGAGGAAATGCGCGCGGTCCGGGCCCTCGTGTTCGAGCACGCCGTCAATCGCGTCCAGCCATTCCTGGGTTTCTTGCGGATCGACGTCAGGGTTCATGTCCATGGGCGTTCCTCACGGTGATGGCCGCGATCCGCGTCGATCGGACCTTGACTTAAAGTCGGAAGCTGACGCCGCATCGTTGCGATGCAGGCCGCGATTGGCGTTTCAGCGCGTTTCAGGGGAAGTTTTAATCATATCATTCCACGCAAATCGTTTCCAACGACGCCAGGGAAAAGACGCTTTGCTCATGAAACCTCAAGGGGCAAGAGGCGGGCCAAAAGGGCATGCCGGTTGGCCCGGCACCCATGGCGTTGCCTCACTGAATTCGACTATCGCGCGATCGAAATGGACCGCGCTTCGGTCACCACTGCGTCGACGGTGACATCGTGGGATGCCGCGGGAACGCGTTCGACCAGCTGCAGCTCGAATGCTGCCGCGACGCGGCGGGCGTCGGCCCGCAGCAGCGGCAGGAGCCTGTCGTAGTAGCCCCCGCCGTAGCCGATGCGGTGTCCATCGAGATCGAACGCCACGCCGGGAACGAGCACCCAGTCGATGGTTGCGACATCGATAAGAGAGCAGTGCGCGCCGGGCTCCGGGATGCCGCGGTAGCCGGGTGCGGCATCGTGCTCGAGGCGGGTGATCGCGCAGATGTCCAGCATCCTGGTCGCGAGGTTCACTCTCGGCAGAGCGACCGTTTTGGCGCGAGCCAGCGCCGCCTCGAGCAGCGCGCGCGTATCCCATTCGCTGCCGAAGGGAAGCGTGAGCAGGACGGTTGCGGACGACGCGAAGTCCTCGCGCGTCAGCAGTGAAGCGGCGATCGACGCGCTGGCCCTTGCCCGATCCGAGGCCGCCATCGCGTCGCGGTCGCGCAGAATCCGCGCGCGCATCTCACGCTTCGCGTCGGAGAGCTCGCTCGCCGCGCGATCCAAGGTCAATCGAAGCTCGGTTGAAGATGCGGCCACGCAACGGATGTTACCGCAAAGCCCGCGCCGCGAACGGAACGCCTATAATCGCGCTTGCGGGATTTCAGAATCAGCTGCACTTCCTCGAAAAAGCCATGAACTACAATCATCAGCATCACCGAAAACGGCGCTCACGGCTCATCGCCGAGATGCAAAGGCAGACCGGAGGCGGTATCGCGTCCATTCCGACCGCGCCGGAGGCGATCCGCAACGCCGATACGCATTATCCGTATCGGCCGGACAGTCATTTTTACTACCTGTGCGGTTTTCCGGAGCCTGAGGCGGTCGTCGTTCTTATTGCCGGCAAGGCCGAAAGCGATTCGAAGCAGATCCTGTTTTGCCGGGACAAGAACCCGGAGCGCGAAATCTGGGACGGCTTTCGATATGGTCCCGATGCCGCGCGCGAAATCTTCGGATTCGACGAGACGTATCCGATCACCCAGCTCGCCGCCAAGCTCGCCGACTGGACGTGTGACCAGCGAGCGATCTACACCCCGCTGGGACTTTATCCCGCATGGGACGATGCGACCGCGGCGACGCTGAACGACGTGCGTAACCGGGTACGCACGGGCATTGCGGCGCCGGAGACGGTGATCGACGTGCGCGCCCCGCTCGGCGCGATGCGGCTCTACAAGGACGAGCGCGAGCTGAAGCTTCTCCGCCGCGCCGCCGTGATTTCGAGCGGCGCGCACCGCCGCGCGATGCGGGAGACGCGTCCGGGCTGGTACGAATATCAGGTCGAGGCCGAGCTGATGCATGAATTCTTGAGCTCCGGCGCGCAGGCGGTCGCCTATCCCTCGATAGTCGCGTCGGGACCGAACGCCTGCGTCCTGCATTATCGCGACAACAATCGCCAGACGCAGGCGAGCGACCTGCTGCTGATCGATGCCGGCTGCGAGTTCGACGGCTATGCGTCGGACATCACGCGCACGTTCCCGGTGAGCGGCAGGTTCAGCGGCGAGCAAAAGGCGATCTACGAGCTCGTGCTCGCGGCGCAGCTCGCGTGCATCGACGCGGTCCAGCCGGGCAGGATGTTCCACGACTATCACGAGGTGGCCGAGCGCGTTCTCGCGCAGGGACTCATCGATCTCAAGCTGTGCGAGGGGACGCTCGAGGGTGTGCTCGAGTCGGGCGCGTACAAGCAGTTCTATATGCATCGGGCCGGGCATTGGCTGGGGCTCGACGTGCACGATGTTGGCTTGTACCGCATCGACGGCGAATCGCGCCGTCTCGAGCCCGGCATGGTCCTCACCGTCGAGCCCGGCATTTATATCCGCCCGGCCGACAAGGTACCCGAGGAATTCTGGGACCTCGGCGTGCGCATCGAGGACGATGTTCTGGTGACCGCCGCCGGCAACGAAAATCTGACCGGCTCGACGCCGAAGACCGTCGCCGACGTCGAAGCCGCTTGCGCGCGCTGACACGGCGCGCCCTGAGGCACTTCGATCAAGCCCGATGTTGCACGATCTGGTCATCGTCGGCGCGGGGCCTGTCGGCGCAACGCTTGCCCTGGCGCTCGTCGACAGCGATCTCGACGTCGTCACACTCGATGCCCGTCCTGCCGGCAGCATTGCGCGAAGCGACCGCTCGCTTGCGTTATCGCACGGAGCCAGGCTCATCTTCGAGCGGCTCGACGTGTGGAGCGAAGTCACCGCGACGCCGGGCGCGGTAACGCCGATCACCGCGATCGACATTTCGCAGCGCGGCGGGTTCGGACGCGCGCGCCTTCATGCTCGCGATCACGGCGTCGATGCGCTTGGCTATGTCGTCAGCTATCGCGCACTGCAGCATGCGCTCGACGCGGCGCTGGCGCGCGCGGGCATGTCGATCGAGCATGGCGTCGGTGTGACGCGGGTGAGCGCGACGGCGGCGTCCGCTCAGGTTGTCGGTGAGCGCAACGGCGCCGCGGTCGAATGGAGCGCACGTCTGGCCGCGGTCGCGGATGGCGGTGGCGATGTCGTGGACTACATCGCGCGGCGCAGGCACGACTACCGGCAAGTCGCGCTGGTGGCGAAAATCTGGTCCAGCGAACCCCACGGCGGGCTCGCGTTCGAGCGCTTTACGGACCAGGGTCCGATGGCACTCCTGCCCGAAGGCGACCATTACGGCTTGGTGTGGACGACAACCCCGGAAAATGCCAGCGCGCTGGTCGAACTTTCGGAACAATCGTTCTTGGAGGCACTCGCGCAGCGTTTCGGGCCATGCGCCGGCCCGTGGACCCGTGTCGCCGATCGGCGCACGTTCCCGCTGACGCTTGAATTCGCGACGCGCGTCGCCGCGGAGCGCACCGTTCTCCTGGGCAATGCAGCGCAAGCGCTGCATCCCGTCGCGGGTCAGGGCTTCAATCTCGGTGTTCGCGACGCGTATGAACTGGCGCAAGAGTTGCTTGCGATATCTGTTGTAACGGACCGCGATCATTTTGGTGCGCCTCGATTCCTCGCGGAATATTCGCGGCGTCGTGCAGCCGACCGTTGGACGGGCATCGCATTTACGCACGGGCTGCTCGGAATTTTCGGCACCGACGTTTCACTGCTGCGCTGGCCGCGCGGGTTGGCGCTTACTCTTCTCGATGCGTTGCCGGGGGTCAAACGAATGTTCACCCGCGCGATGTTGTACGGCTTGCACTGAGTGGCTTGCACTGAATGGCGCGCACTGAAACTTGATGGACAATGTAACAAGCCGACGAACGCGCTGACTTCCAAGCCGCAAACTCGGTATAATCCGCTCCCTTCCGTCGCAGTTTCCGCAGAGATTCGCGCAGTGCAAATCGGCTCGTATCACATCCAGAGCAATCTTGTCGTCGCCCCCATGGCAGGGGTGACCGACCGGCCATTCCGGCAATTGTGCAAGCGGCTGGGTGCCGGTCTCGCCGTTTCGGAAATGGTCGCGTCCAACCCGAAGCTCCGCGACACGGCCAAGTCACAGCGGCGCATGGATCACGATGGCGAGGTCGAGCCGATCGTGGTGCAGATCGCCGGCGCCGACCCCGAGCAGATGGCCGACTCGGCGCGCTATAACGTCGATCGAGGCGCGCAGATCATCGACATCAACATGGGCTGTCCGGCGAAGAAGGTCTGCAACGTCGC
>DASZZK010000073.1:0-2861 GCA_035544975.1 Casimicrobiaceae bacterium
TGCCGATGGCGCTGGGAGCCGGCGCCGCGACACCGATGCAGATGGTCGGCGCGTATTCGGTGTTTGCCAACGGTGGCTACCGGATCATCCCCTACCTGGTCGCGCGTGTCGTCGACGGCCGGGGGAACGTCCTGTCCAAAGCCGAGCCCGCGGTGGCTGGCGAGAATGCGCAGAGAGCGATCGACCCGCGCAACGCATTCATCATGACCACCATGCTGCGCGATGTCGTCCGCGCCGGGACCGGCGCCAGGGCCATGCAGCTCGGGCGGCAGGATCTCGCCGGTAAAACGGGCACCACCAACGAAAGCGTCGACGCCTGGTTCTGCGGCTTCAACGCGGCGATGGTCGGGGTCGCCTGGATCGGCTTCGACCAGCCGAGGACACTCGGGCCCCAGGAGACGGGCGCCGCCGCGGCGCTGCCGATATGGATGGCGTTCATGAGCAAAGCCTTGAAGGGTATTCCCGAGGCGCCGCTCAAACCGCCGGAGGGTATCGTCGTTGCGCGCGTCAATCCGGAGACGGGCATGCGCGAAGCCGACGGTGCCGGCATCCCTGAATATTTCTACTCCGAGTTCACTCCGCGCCGGGACGAAACCGCCGCGGCGCAGGCCAAGGAATCTCCGCGGGAAATCCGCAACCAGCTGTTCTGACCGCCGATTTTCGATGTCTCGTCCAGACTCATTGGCCACGCAACGCACCCGTACGCGCATCGCCCAGGCGACCGCGCGGCTGATCGCGGAGCACGGCCTCACCGACTGGGCCGCCGCGAAGAGAAAGGCCTGCCGTGAGCTCGGATTACCCGAGCGGGCGACTCTTCCCGCGAACGACGAGGTCGAGCAGGCGTTGCACGATTACAACACTCTTTTCCGGAACCGCTCGCAGCCGCTTTCATTGCGGGTACAGCGCGAAGCGGCCATGAAGTGGATGGATGAGCTTTCCCGCTGGCATCCGGTGCTGATCGGCGGGGCCGCAGCGGGCTGGGCCACCGAGCACAGCGACGTTCATCTCGAGCTCGAGGCGGAGGACCCCAAGGAGGTCGAGCTTGCCCTGATCAACGCCGGCGTGGAATACGCGACGGCGGCCGGGACCGACTCCTCGTCCCGCGTTGAATTGCGGGTCGACGGCGAAAATTGCGGAATCCGGCTGTTGATCCTGTCACCGGTGCAGCGTCGCAACCGGCCGCGCCGTGACGACGCTCGGTTATCGTCCGCCGAATTGCGATCGCTACTCGGGGACTAGCTATCGTCCTTGAGCCACGTCGCGGCGGCGATCGCAAAATAGGTGAGAATCGCGTCCGCGCCGGCTCGCTTGAATGCAAGCAGCGTTTCCATGGCACAGTCCCGCTCGTCGAGCCATCCGTTCCCCGCCGCGGCCTTGAGCATCGCGTACTCGCCGCTGACCTGATACACCGCGGTCGGCACGCCGAAAGTGTCTTTGACCCGGCGCACGATGTCCAGATAGGGCAGGCCGGGCTTCACCATGATCATGTCGGCGCCTTCCTGCAGATCGAGATAAACCTCCCATAGCGCTTCGTCGGCGTTAGCGGGATCCATCTGGTAAGTGTGCTTGCCGCCGCTGCCGAGACTTGCCGCGGAGCCGACGGCGTCGCGAAACGGCCCGTAGAAGCTGGACGCATACTTGGCCGAATACGCCAGAATGCGTGGCTTGTCGAAGCCCGCTTGATCGAGCGCGGATCGCAGCGCGCCGACGCGCCCGTCCATCATGTCCGAAGGCGCAAGTATGTCGACGCCGGCCTCGGCGTGGCACAGTGCCTGGCGGGTCAAGGCGACAACGGTCGGATCGTTGGCCACGTAGCCGGTCTCGTCGAGCAAGCCGTCCTGGCCGTGGCTGGTGTAAGGATCGAGCGCGACATCGGTCATGATCCCCAACGCCGGAAATCGCGCCCTGAGCGCTCGAACCGCGTTGGGTACCAGCCCCTTCGGATCCCAGGCCGCGCTCGCGTCCAGTGATTTGCGGGCCGCCTCGATGACCGGGAACAGCGCCATCGCAGGAATACCCAGCTCGACACAGCGCTCGGCGTCGCCGAATAAGAGGTCGACGCTCTTGCGCGAAACGCCGGGCAGGGACGATACCTTCTCTTCGCGATTGCTGCCGTCGAGAACAAATACCGGGTAGATGAAGTCGGCGCTGGAAAGCGCGGATTCGCGCATCAGGCGGCGCGAAAATTCGTCGCGGCGCATGCGGCGCGGGCGCCGCGCGGGAAACGTTCCAACGAAGTTCATGGCTTGGCTTGGGTGGGCTATGGAATCAGGGAGAAGCCGGATCGTAGCGCGCGGTCAAGCCCGGGAGCAACCGCACAGCATTACGCGCCCTCACGCGAGGTCAAAAAGATACCGGCAAAACGGGCGTGGAACTTTTTGCAAAAGGCAGAAGTCTTATCTGCAGACGGTTATACGTCTCCCGCTTCCCTCCCTGAGCGGGTGCCCTTCGGTTGCGTGAACTCACCGACCGAAGGGCGTTCTTAAGGCCCCGTGTCACTCCCCTTGATGCCGGGGCCTTTCTTTTTTTCTCCGACGGATGCGGGCGTCTTGCGCGCTATCCGCGTGTTGCGAGGTTTACGTCGCCAGAGGGCGCAACCACGGCGCGATGGCGGCCTCCGCCTCGGCGAGCCCGGATCGCGGGATCGCCGAGAACAACTGAACGCCGGTCTGAGCCGAGTAGATTCCGTAGTCCTCGATCAGCGCGCGGCGCACGCTCTCCAGCCTGCGGCGCTGCTCGCTGGTGGAAAGCTTGTCCGACTTGGTCATCAGTATGTGCAGCGACCGGCCCCTCGGCAGAAACCATTCGATCATGCGCCGATCCAGTTCGGTCAGCGCGCGGCGCGCGTCCACTACCAGCAC
>DASZZK010000074.1:0-4928 GCA_035544975.1 Casimicrobiaceae bacterium
TGGGTCGTTTGCCTAAAGCGATGTCGGCCTTCAAGAATTTCGGACGTGACAGTTTCCCTTGGGGAGTCGCCAAGTGGTAAGGCACCGGATTTTGATTCCGGCATTCGTAGGTTCGATCCCTACCTCCCCAGCCATACCCGCGATGGGCGGGCCGCGCGACGTGCGCCGCCTGCCCGGCTCGCTTCTGGCGACTGATCCCAGGCGGCGCGATGGCATTTGAGCGCATGCGGATCTTTACCGGCAACGCCAATCCGAAGCTCGCGGAAGCGGTCGTCAAGCACATGGGCATCAGCCTCGGCCGATGTATCGTCGGGCGCTTTTCCGACGGCGAGGTGATGGTCGAGTTGCTGGAAAACGTTCGTGGACGCGACGTTTTCATACTGCAATCCACCTGCGCGCCGACCAACGACAACCTCATGGAAATCCTGGTGATGGTCGATGCCCTGAAGCGGGCTTCGGCCGGAAGGATCACCGCCGCGATCCCGTATCTCGGATACGCCCGTCAGGACCGACGTCCGCGATCGGCACGGGTGGCGATCACCGCCAAGGTCGTCGCCGACATGATAACGACCGTCGGCGTGGACCGCGTGATGACCATGGACCTGCACGCCGATCAGATTCAGGGTTTTTTCAATATCCCGGTCGACAACATTTACGCGACGCCGGTATTGCTGGGCGACCTCTGGAAGCAGAACTACGAGAATCTGCTCGTCGTATCGCCGGACGTCGGCGGAGTGGTGCGCGCCCGAGCGATCGCCAAACGCCTCGACTCCGACCTTGCGATCATCGACAAACGTCGCCCGAAAGCCAATGTCGCCGAAGTCATGAACATCATCGGTGACGTCGAAGGCCGTTCGTGCGTGATCATGGACGACATCGTCGATACCGCCAACACGCTCTGCAAAGCAGCCGCGGCGCTGAAAGAAAACGGCGCGCAGAAAGTGATCGCGTATTGCACGCACCCGGTGCTGTCGGGCGGCGCCGTGCAACGCATCGCCGAATCGCAGCTCGATGAAATCGTCGTCACCGACACCATTCCTCTTTCCGATGAAGCGCGGGCGTGCAAACGCATACGGCAACTTTCCTGCGCTCAACTTCTTGCGGAGACGATGACCCGGATCTCCAACGAAGAATCGGTGAGCTCGTTGTTCACCGAGTAGGGCCGTGCTCCTTGCGGCGGCGCGCCTCGCCCGGCGCCTCTCACGCGGAAAGCATAAGCCGGCACGATCCGAAGCCATACCGCTGACGGTCGATCCGCGCCCGACCGCGTTGGGATTTGCACCAGCGGTACGAATTAGGTTACAATTCAAGGCTTTCCCGCTTATTTGCACAAGCGGCATGTCGCCATAGCGGACGACCGTCGGGCTGGTGAACGTCCCCGGAAGGCCGCAGACAAGGAGCTTTTGCCATGCAACAGTCGCCGCAATCGTCGCAACAGTCATTCACCGCATTCGCGCGCGAAAAGGAAGGCCGGGGCGCGAGCCGCCGGCTTCGCGTGACCGGGCGGGCTCCCGGAATCGTCTACGGCGGCGCCGACAAGCCGCAGACTATCGAGCTCGATCACAACGCCTTGATCCACGCGCTGAAAAAGGAGGCGTTTCATTCGACCATCCTGACCATGACGCTCGGCGAGACGACACAGCGCGTCCTGCTGCGCGACGTGCAAATGCACCCGTTCCGTCATGAAGTGCTGCACATCGATTTCCTGCGTGTCGACGAAAAGCGCAAGATCCGGATGAAAGTGCCGCTCCACTTCGCCAACGGCGAGATTTCCCCGGCGGCTTCGACCGACGCGATCATCAGCCACGTGCTGACTGAGCTCGACGTCTCGTGCCTGCCCAAGGATTTGCCGGCGTTCATCGAGGTCGATCTTTCGACGCTCGCGGTCGGACAGTCGATCCACGTTTCGGATCTGACCTTGCCGGCCGGGGTAACCGCGGTGACGCGCGGCGGCGAGAGCCCGGTGGTCGCGACCGCGATCGTGCCGCGAGTGATCGCTGAAGTCGAAGAGGTCGCCGCGGTGGTTGAGCCAGGCGCCGTCGTCGAAGGCGCGCCGGTGGAAGCCGGCAAGGCGGGCGAGAAGGCGCCCGAAAAGGGCGCCGAGAAGGGCGCCGAGAAGGCTCCGGAAAAGAGTGCGGAGAAATCTTCGGGGAAAAAGGACGACAAGAAGTAGCCAGTCGTTCCGCGCAAGAAGGCCCGCCTGGCGGTTCCCGGCGGGCTTTTTTGTTGGAGCCGGCGTGATACACAGGTACAGCCATGACGCCATTGCGTTTGATCGTCGGCTTGGGTAACCCCGGCAGCGAATATCGCGCGACCCGGCATAACGCCGGCGCGTGGTTCGTCGAGCGCCTGGCGCAGGCCGCAGGCGCGTCACTCGGGATGCAGGCGAAGTTTCAGGCCATCGTCGGCAGCGTGCGCGCAAGCGATGGCGTCGACCGGCGATTGGCGTTGCCGCAGACCTTCATGAACCGAAGCGGCCTGGCGGTGTCCGCGCTGGCGCGTTTCTATCGCATCGCGCCCGAGGAAATCCTGATCGCGCACGACGAGCTCGACCTGAAGCCCGGCGTCGTCAAGCTCAAGCAAGGCGGCGGCAGCGCCGGACACAACGGACTCAAGGACATCGTCGCATCGCTCGGCACGCCCGCCTTCTGGCGGCTCAGAATCGGCATCGGCCACCCGCGCGAGGGTGCGCTTTCCGAACAAGAGGTCGCGGACTATGTTCTTCACAGGCCGCGGCTGGAAGAGCAGCAGGCGATCGACGATGCCATCGTCCGCGCGCTCGCGATCTGGCGCTGGCTCGAGGCCGGCGACACCGAGCGCGCGATGCACGAGCTGCACACGGTGCCGAAGGCGCCCAAAACCATCGAGGCAAGTTCAACTAAGGCGATCGAGCCAACGGATTCAAACAAGCCGCCTGCACCACCGGCTTCTTCGCAAGACAGCGGGGATGGCTCCAACGACAAGGGATCGAAGCCGAAATGAGCCTTAGATGCGGGATCGTCGGGTTGCCGAACGTCGGCAAGTCAACGCTTTTCAACGCGCTGACCAAAGCCGGGATCGCGGCCGAAAATTATCCGTTTTGCACCATCGAGCCCAACATCGGTATCGTCGAGGTGCCCGATCCGCGTCTCGCACCCCTGGCCGCGATTGCGCGTCCTGAACGTGTTCTTCCGGCGACGGTCGAATTCGTCGACATCGCGGGACTGGTCGCCGGCGCATCCAAAGGAGAGGGCCTCGGCAATCAGTTTCTGGCCACTATCCGCGAGACCGACGCGATCGCGCACGTCGTTCGCTGCTTCGAGGACGACAACGTCGTCCACGTCGCAGGCAAGATCGACGCCGTCTCCGACATCGAGACGATCAACACGGAGCTGGCGCTGGCGGACCTGGCCACGGTGGACAAGCAGCTTGCCAAGCACGCCAAGGCGGCGAAAGCGGGCGGAGACAAGGAGTCTCAGCGCCTGGTCGCCGCACTGGAGAAAGTCGGCGCGGCGCTGAACGAGGCGAGGCCCGCACGCTCGGTCGATCTCTATCCCGAGGAGCGCGCGGTGCTCAAGCCGCTTTTCCTGCTGACGATGAAGCCGACCCTGTACGTCGCCAACGTGTCCGAGCATGGCTTCACGGATAACCCGCTGCTCGCGGCCGTCGAGCAATACGCGCGGCGCGAAGGTGCGCCGGTGGTCGCGATCAGCGCGGCGCTCGAATCGCAGATCGCGGACCTGGAGCCCGAGGATAAGCGGATCTTTCTCGCCGACATGGGGCTGACCGAGGCCGGGCTCGATCGTCTGGTCCACGCGGGCTACAAATTGCTTGGCCTGGAAACTTACTTCACCGCCGGACCGAAGGAGGTTCGTGCGTGGACGGTCAAGGGCGGCAGCACCGCCCCGCAGGCTGCCGGCGTGATCCATACCGACTTCGAAAAGGGTTTCATTCGCGCGGAGGTGATCGCCTACGACGACTTCATCGCTTGCAATGGCGAGCATGGCGCCAAGGATGCGGGGAAAATGCGCCTGGAAGGCAAGGAATATGTCGTGCGCGATGGCGACGTCATGCATTTTCGCTTCAATGTCTAAGCTAGGCGGGTACGCCAAAAAACTAATCGTCAAAACGGTCCGAGAAATCCAAGCGGCTCAAAACCCGGACTCTACGAAGCAACAACCGGCACTACTATCGGGGGCAGGTCACCCTATCGGATCGCCGCCGTGGTCCAGAGGCGCGAGCATCGGTTACCGGAGGCAACACCATGGCTAAGGGAAAGGACGCGACCAGGACGAGGATCGGGGTTTCCGAGAGTGCCGGCGGCGTGAGCTTGCGCAAGCAGGCAGAAGAGGTGCTGCTGAAAGCGGGGGCCCTGCAGCGCGCGATTTTCAACAGCGCCAACTTCTCGAGCATCGCCACCGACGCGAAGGGCGTCATTCAGATCTTCAACGTCGGCGCCGAGCGGATGCTGGGCTACACGGCCGCTGAAGTGCTGAACAAGATCACCCCGGCCGACATTTCCGATCCGCAGGAAGTGATCGCGCGCGCCAAAGCGCTAAGCGTCGAACTCGGCACCCCGATTACGCCAGGCTTCGAGGCCTTGGTGTTCAAGGCCACGCGCGGGATCGAGGACATCTACGAGCTGACCTACATCCGCAAGGATGGCAGCCGGTTCCCGGCGGTGGTGTCCGTCACGGCGCTGCGCGACGCGCAGGACGCCATCATCGGCTATCTGCTGATCGGCACCGACAACACCGCGCGCAAGCAGGCGGAAGAGGCACTGCTGAAAGCGGGGGCCCTGCAGCGCGCGATTTTCAACAGCGCCAACTTCTCGAGCATCGCCACCGACGCGAAGGGTGTCATCCAGATCTTCAACGTCGGCGCTGAGCGCATGTTAGGCTACACCGCCGCGGACGTGATGAACAAGATCACGCCGGCCGACATTTCCG
>DASZZK010000075.1:0-6812 GCA_035544975.1 Casimicrobiaceae bacterium
CGCTTGAGCAAATCTACAGGTCGACAACGATAACGTCGCTTTGCGCGCGCGACACGCAGGGCAGGAATTTGTCGCCAATCGAGCGCTCCTCGTCGGTCAGGAAGACGTCGCGATGGTCGGGTATACCTTCGAGCACCCCTGTCAGGCATGTTCCGCATACGCCCTGTTCGCAACTCGTTTCGACATGAACGCCGCGCTCCGCGAGTGCCTGAACGATGGTCTTGTCGGGTGGAATCAGGTAATCCCCTCCCGACCGCGCAAGCCGAACCGTGAAGGTTTCTCGTGGACCTGCCATGGCGGCAGGATCAGCCGTGAAGTATTCGAGGTGCACCGACTCCGGAGGCCACGTAACCGCCGCGGTCTGCTCGACGAGGTTCATGAAGGGACGCGGCCCGCAAAGATAGAGATGCGCGCCATCCTGGTGGTGCCAAAGATGCTTTCGTAGATATGACCGCACAGCTTCGGGTTCGACCGCATAGTGGAATCCGACTTTCTCCGCAAGGCCTCTGCGGGACAGCAACTGGTGAAACGCCGTATGCGCGATCGAGCGACTGAAATACTGCAGCTCGAATGACCGCCCCACCGCGTCAAGATGGAGCGCCATCGATAACAAGGGTGTAATCCCGATACCGCCCGCGATCAGGACGGTATGGTCGGCATCTTCCTTCAACACGAAGTTGTTTCGCGGTGCGCTGATGGTGAGGCTATCCCCTTCCCGCACCCGCTCGTGCATGGAGCGTGATCCGCCGCGCGATTGCGGGTCGTTCTTGACTGCGATCCGATAGCAGCTCAATTCGCCTGGTTTATTGCAGATCGAATATTGACGGACGAGCGCGTCACCGACATGCACGTCGATATGCGAGCCCGCTGTAAATGCCGGCAGCTTGCCTCCCGCGGGATCGGCAAGTTCGAATGAACAGATGTCTGTCGCTTCGAGCGTCTTTTTCGCGACTCTGACTTTCATCGATTGCTGAACCATATTCGCGAGGCGTATCCGAGGTTTGGAAACGGGTATCCGAGATTCATGGGTTGGCCGCCATTGCCGTCGATGTAGACGCTCGCTCCTGGGCAATGACGCGCTCCAGGATGCGTCGCGACTGCACACCGCCGGCGTCGATGTTCAGGTTCAACAGGTTTCGCTCCGGGTGCGCGAGCAGGTTTCTCTGCTGCGACTCGAGCATCTGCAGATCCTCGCCGAATATCTTTCCCTGGCCGTCGCGGATCGACGCCGTAAGCGCCTTGTCCTTCGGGTTGAAGTTGCGCGCCATCCCCCAGAAGTACCAGATGGAGGTCTCGGTCTCGGGAGTGATGAAGTCAACCACGACGCTGGATACCTTGAACTGGGGTTCGGCGTCGTAGCCTCCCTTCCTGGCATGGGCGACTCCCACTTCGATCATCACGTGACTTGGCGGCGTGAAGCGGCAGATCTGCCAACGATCGACCGGGACATCGTCGGCCAGATGATTTCCGCGCAGCGCCAATTGCCAGAACGGCGGAGGCATCACATTTTCCATGAAACGGCTCGTGACTACCGTGTCATTCTCGGTCTTGGTTTTTGGAGGCGCTTCGTCGATCTCTTTCTGCCCGATGCTACTGGCGTGCACGTAGGTCTCGTGAGTCAGATCCATCAGGTTGTCGATCATGAGGCGATAGTCGCAATTGACGTGGTACAGGCCGCCGCCGTAGGCCCATTCCGGACTTTCGGCCCAGTGCAGATGATGGATCTGTGCCGGATCGGCGAGGGTCGGCTCGCCGGTCCAGACCCAGATGAAGCCGTAACGCTCCGCGACCGGAAAAGTCCTGATCGCCGGAAAACCGCGGACGCGCTGGCCGGGCATCGCGACCGCCTTTCCATCGTGGCCCATGGTGAGTCCGTGGTAGCCACAAACGAGCTGGCCTTCGATAACTTTGCCGAGCGACAGCGGAGCGCCGCGGTGGGGGCAGAAATCCTCGACTGCGGCGACCTGGCCTTCGGGGCCACGATAGAAAACAATGCGCTCGCCGCAGATCGTGCGTCCAAGCGGCTTGTCGTCGATCTCGCTGGGGGTGCATGCAACATACCAGGCGTTCTTAGGGAACATCATGGCTCTCCGATTGCGTTATCAATGCAGAACCAAGCTGTAAGCACCGGCAATGGACGAAGCGTCGCAGCGGACGAAGCGTCACAGCGCCTAGGGCGCCCATGGCCGGTTTGCTTGCGCCGCAGCTCCCGTATCAGAGCCGTACCGATGGTGCCGTTACGATCCTTCTGTCGCTTTGTCGTTACGTTGCAAGCCAACATTATAAGTCGTAACCTTGGTCCGTTGACGTAGCTCCCGGATCGTGGAGCAGGCCGACTGACAGCGCGAGACTCTTCGCGGGTGGCCGTCCGTTGACGGCATGGCTGCAAACGCATTGGCGCGGTCCCGGAATCGAATCCGATCGAAGAAACCGGACTGGCGTGCACTGCGCAAATTCCGATTGATCGTATTTGCCGGAGAGATTTCATGATAAGACGCAATTCCTTTGCACGGCGGCGTTTCATCAAGGGACTCGCCGCTACCGCCGCGGCAGCTGCCTGCGCTCCCCGTTTGGTATTTGCCGCCGACCCGCTCAAGATCGCGCTCATCCTGCCACTGACCGGCCCGTTTGCGTCGACCGGGAGACAGATCGAGGCTGCGTGCCGTCTGTACATTGCGCGCAACACGGATACCGTGGCGGGCCGCAAAGTCGAGCTCCTGGTCAAGGATGACACCGGCCTTGCGCCCGAAACAACCAAGCGAATCGCGCAGGAAATGGTGGTGCAGGAACACGTGCAGATATTGGCAGGTTTCGGGCTGACGCCGCTCGCATTCGCATCCGCGCCGGTCGCGACGGAAGCGAAGGTGCCGATGATCGTCATGGCAGCCGCGACGTCGGTCATTCCGCAACGTTCGCCCTTTATCGTGCGTTCCGGGTTCACGCTGCCGCAGGTCACCGGACCCATGGCCGAATGGGCCAGCAAGAACAAGATCAAGAAGGTCGTTACTCTCGTTACCGACTACGGTCCGGGGCTCGACGCGGAAAAGACCTTCAACAAGCGCTTTACGGACGGCGGGGGGACTGTGGGCGACTCGCTTCGCACTCCCCTGCGCAGTCCGGACTACGCGCCGTTCCTCCAGCGCGTCAAGGACGCCAAGCCGGATGCCTTGTTCGTTTTCGTGCCCTCGGGCGAGGGCACCGCCGTTCTCAAGCAGTTTGCGGAGCGCGGACTGCGTGAGGCCGGGATCCGCCTGATCTGCACCGGCGACGTCCTCGACGACGATTTGCTCGACGCCATCGGGCCGCCGGCGCTCGGCGTCGTCAGCTCGCATCACTATTCGGCCGCGCACCCGTCGCCGGAAAACAAGGCTTACGTGGACGGTTTCATGAAAGCCAACGGTGGAATGCGGCCGAACTTCCATTCCGTCGGCGGTTACGACGGCATGCATCTGATCTACGAAGCGGTCAAGAAGACTGGAGGCACCGGCGACGGCGAAAAGATCGTGGCCGCTATGAAAGGCATGGCGTGGGTGAGTCCGCGCGGGCCGATATCCATCGATCCGGCGACCCGCGACGTCGTTCAAACGGTCTACATCCGCAAGGTCGAATTGCGCGACGGCCATTACTGGAACGTCGAGTTCGACAAAATCGACAACGTCAAGGATCCAGGCGCCTGATGCGCGCGGCCGCGGCAGAGCGATCGTAATGCTCGGCAACCTCGTCGGCGTGCTGTTCGACGGCATCGCCTACGGCAGTCTGCTGTTCATCATCAGCATCGGGCTCTCGGTGACCATGGGCCTGATGAATTTCGTCAATCTCGCCCACGGCGCGTTCGCCATGCTCGGTGGCTATGCGTGCGTGATTGCCATGACCCGTCTCGGCATGCCGTTTCTGGCCTCGCTGCCGGTGGCATTCGTGGTCTCCGCGGCGGCGGGCGTCATCCTTGAGCGGCTGCTCTACCGCCGTCTCTACCGCGCGACGCATCTCGACCAGGTCCTGTTCAGTATCGGTCTCATCTTCATGGCCATCGCCGGCGCGACGTGGCTGTTCGGCTCGCAACAGCAGCCGGTTCAGCTGCCGGAGTTTCTGCGCGGACAAGTGCGCGTGCTGGGGCTGGACTTCGGTGCCTATCGTCTGTTCCTCATCGTGGTGGTGGTGGCGATCACGCTCGCGCTGACATGGCTGATCGAGCGCACACGCTTTGGCGCGGAAGTACGCGCGTCGGTCGACAATCAGCAGGCGGCGGCCGGCCTGGGCATCAACGTCGACCGCGTTTTCAGTCTTACCTTCGCGCTCGGCTCGGGACTGGCCGGGCTGGGCGGCGGCCTGGGCATCGACGTGCTGGGGCTGGACCCGACCTTCCCGCTCAAGTACATGGTGTATTTTCTGCTGGTCGTCGCCGTGGGTGGCGCCGGAACGATCAAGGGCCCGCTTTTCGCAGCGCTGATCCTTGGCGTGTTCGATGTCGCGGGCAAGTATTACGTGCCGCAACTCGGGTCGTTCGTGATCTATGTCGTGATGGTCGCGATGCTGCTGTTGTTCCCCCGGGGACTCGTCGGGCGCCGCGCATGAAAAAGGTGGCCGGACTCTCGACGCGCAAGTGGAGCAAATTCGAAATCGGCTTCTGGCTCCTGCCGCTGCTTGCGTTCTTCCTGTTTCCCAAGTATCTGACGCTGGGCAGCCAGATCCTCATCGCCGGGCTGTTTGCGCTGTCCCTCGATCTGATCCTCGGTTACGCGCGCATTATTTCGCTCGGCCACGCCGCGTATTTCGGCGTCGGCGCCTACACCGCGGGGCTGCTGGCCAAGTACGGCTGGGGCGAGCCGATCAGCGGACTCCTCGCCGCCGCGATCGTCGCCGCCATTGTCGGCCTCATCACCAGCTTCCTGGTGGTTCGCGGCCAGGATCTCACCCGCTTGATGGTCACGCTGGGGATCGGCTTGATGCTGTTCGAGGCGGCCAACCAGGCATCGTCGATCACCGGTGGTGTCGACGGGCTCTCGGGCGTCGAGATGCGGCCGATTTTCGGCGCGTTTGCGTTCGGCATGGACGGCAGGACCGCGTACCTCTACAGCCTTGCGGTGCTGTTCATCGTCTTCTGCTTTGCGCGAACACTGGTCCGCTCGCCGTTCGGCTTGAGCCTGCGCGGCATCCGCGAAGGTGAAAAGCGAATGCCCGCAATCGGCGTGTCGGTGCCGCGCAAGCTCATTGCCATCTATACGGTCGGCGCCGGCATCGCCGGCATTGCAGGCGCGTTGCTGGCACAAACGACGCAGTTTGTCGGCATCGATACGCTCGGCTTTCCGCGGTCCGCGGAGCTGATGATCATGCTGGTGCTGGGCGGTACCGGTTATCTTTACGGGGCGCTCATCGGTGCGGCCGTGTTCATGGTCCTGCAGGACTATCTGGCGAACTTAAGTGCGGTGTACTGGCAGTTCTGGCTCGGGCTTTTGCTGGTGGCGCTCGTGATGTTCGCGCGTGGCGGTCTAATGGGAGGCGCGATCGCGCTGCATCGTCGCTGGCTGCGGAGGCGCACGTGAGGCAAGCCTTGCGCACCGAAGGATTGAGCAAATCGTTCGGCGCGTTCAAGGCCAATTCCGACATCACGCTCGCGTTCGATGCCGGGGCGCGTCACGCCATCATCGGTCCGAACGGCGCGGGCAAGACGACGTTCATCAACTTGCTCACCGGTGTGTTCCCGCCGACCGCCGGCCACGTTTTTCTCGGCGATGAAAAAGTGAGCGGCATGGCGCAGCACGAACGCGTCAAGCGCGGCATGACGCGCACCTTCCAAATCAATACGCTGTTTCCCGGTCTGACGGTGCTCGAATCGGTCACGCTTGCGTGCTGCGAACGCGCCGGCGCCGGAGCGGTCTGGTGGCGTACGGCGGCGACGGCAACGACGCAAATCGACGAGGCGCGGGAGATCCTTGCCCGCCTGCGCCTCGAGGCTGATGCCGGTATCGAGACGCGCAATCTTCCCTACGGCAAGCAGCGTTTGCTGGAGATCGCGCTGGCGCTCGCGACCCGACCGAAGGTGCTGCTGCTGGACGAGCCCGCCGCGGGTATTCCGGCCGCGGAAAGCGCGGAGCTGTTCGCGGTCATCGCCGCGCTTCCCAGGGATGTCTCGATCATCTTCATCGAGCACGACATGAACCTGGTATTCAAGTTCGCCGAGAAGATTACGGTGCTCGTCGGCGGTGCGGTGCTGGTCGAAGGCGCGCCAGACGAGATCGCCCGCGACAAGAGGGTGCGCGAGGTCTACCTCGGCGAGGCGGTCCATGGCTAGGCTTCTTTCCGCGGAGCGCCTGACGGCCGGCTATGGCGACTCCATCGTGCTCGAGGACGTTTCGTTCGAGATCGACGCCGGAGGCAGCCTCGCGCTGCTTGGCCGTAATGGCGTCGGCAAGACGACGTTGCTGCTGACGCTGATGGGGCTCACGCGGCTCAAAAGCGGCGGTCTAGCGTGGGAGGGCGCGGATATCGTGCGCTTGCCGACGTTTCGCCGTGCGCAAGCCGGACTGGGATGGGTCCCGCAAGAGCGATTCATGTTTCCATCGCTCACCGTCGAGGAGCATCTAAGCGTGGTTTCGCGCCCCGGGCCATGGAGCATAGCTCGCGTCTATCAATATTTTCCCAAGCTCGAGGAGCGGAAGCTCAATCTCGGCAATCAACTCTCCGGCGGCGAGCAGCAGATGCTGGCTATCGCACGGGCGCTCATGACCAATCCCAAGCTCCTGCTGCTCGACGAGCCGATGGAAGGGCTGGCGCCGATCATCGTCCAGGAGCTTATGAAAGTCATCGGCGAGCTG
>DASZZK010000076.1:0-2330 GCA_035544975.1 Casimicrobiaceae bacterium
GGGATTCAGCGCGCTTGCGCGCGAAGTTGTAGCGTGCGACAGAAAGTCCCTCGAGGTCGATTTCGGCACGCCGCCCGGAAATGACATCGGCGAGTACTCGGCCTGAACCCGCGGCCATCGTCCAGCCGAGGGTGCCATGGCTGGTGAGCTGCAAAGTGCCAAGCTATTTCGGCCTTACGATTTTGCCTGAATATTGTGCAGCCGCAGCCTTTCGCAGCGCGGTCAACATCACCTTCGCGGCGGGCGAAAACCGATGCTCGCGTCGTGTGATGATGCCTGCCGCACCCAGACGTAGATCGAGCGACAGCGGAAGCATCGTCAGGACGCCCGATTCGCAGTACGGACGGACCACGTCCGTGGGAAGCGGTGCCACCATCTCGCTCATCCGCAACAGGCTGGTGATGATCGGCAGCGCTGCCGTCTCGACGACTTGGTGCGGCAGGTCCAAGCGTTTCTGGAGAAACAGCTGAGTCAACCGATCGCGCATCACGTTCCCTGCCGGTGGCATGACCCACGTCTGCTCGACGAGATCGCGCAGCGCGAGACCCCGCTTGCGAGCAAGCGGATGATCGACGCGCGCCGCGATGCCGTGAGGGTCTTCGGCGAGGGTCTCGAAATCCAATTCCTCAGCTCCCGGCGAGTGGTGCAGGCGAGCGATCACGATATCGAACTCTCGGTCAAGCAGCCGGCGCACCAGTGCCTCGCTGAAGTCGAGATCGATATTTACGCGAATGCGCGGAAATGCTTTCTTGACCGCGGTAACGGCCGTCGGGACCAGATTGGTGGCGGAGGTTACGGTGGTGCCAATAGATACCTCGCCGGTAAGCCCGGACCGAGCTGCCGCGAGCTCTTCGTGAGCTTGCCGCAGTTCCGCCAACGCGCCACGCGCATGTCGCACCAAGATTTCGCCGTAGAGCGTCGGCTCGACGCCACGCGCGTGTCTCGTGAACAGTGGAACACCCAGCGCGTCCTCGAGGCCCGTCAGAAACTTAGACGCCGCCGGTTGCGTTAGATAGGCCGCTTCGGCGGCGTGAAGTACGGAGCGCTTTTCGTCCAGTTGTACCAGCAACGATAGTTGCCGCGCGTTCAGTCGCGAGCGAGTGAGCCAGTCGCTTGAAGCGGTCGCCATTGTTTCTCCTCCCAGCGTAGCGGTACGTATATCAAAACGATATATGTAATGTCAACTATTTCATTTGTTTTGCATATAAGGAGGCCGTAGGCTTCCGGTCTGCAACGCTTAGGGAAAAGCAGCCCCGCGCGCTGCTCACGATTCGCGGCTCGCGCACCGCAGTGCGAACGATCACAACGTTTTTGGAGGATCCGATGAGTACGGACACACTGGTGGCAACACCGAAAACTCAAGACCAGCCGGCGGTAGTTGAAATGATGGACGAGGGGATCACGCGGGAGGAATATCGCCAGCGCGTCGTCACGGTGCGCTCAGCGCTTGCCAAGGCCGGCCTCGCGGGGCTGATCGCTTTCGGTGATTGTTGGCGCGGCGCCAACACCTCGTATTTCACGCAGTTCCGTCCGCTGGACGGCGTGTCCGACATCGCCAACGCCGTGCTGCTGCTCGGCGTCGATACCGAGCCGCTATTGTTCGTCTCCGAGCAGTGCCTGCCGTACGCCGCGAGCGTCACCACGTTCAAGGTGTGCGGCTTTTCCGAATTGGGCGCGCGCCTGCGCAAGTTCGCCGACACGCATCGCGCGGGCACGCTGGGCCTCGCCGGTGCAGCGTATGTTCCCGCCGGGGTGCTCGAGCGCGTCAGGGAAGGACTCGACGGCGTCCGTCTCGAGCCGACCGCTGTCTTGGCCGAGATCAAAGCAATCAAAAGCGACGCGGAAGTACGGTTGATGCGCAAAGCCGCGGCGCTGACCGATGCGGCCATGGCCGCGATCCGGGACACGCTGGCAGACGGCAAACCGCACACCGAGCGCGAGCTCGCCCTTCTGGCGGATCGGGCGATGCTGGCCGGCGGCGCCGATCGCACGGCCTTTGATTCCATGGTTCAGGCAGGCCCCCGTTCGGCGTATAACCTCGCGCGGCCGACCGATCGCGTGGTCCAGCCCGGCGATCTGGTGATGACCGACATCGGCGCGCGCTATCGCGGCTATGTCGCCGACGGCGGACGTGGTTTTACCTACGGCCCGGCAAGCCCCCAGAAGATGGCCATCGTCGCGGCGGCGGCCCGCGCGGTGGAAGCCGGTCTCGCGGCCGCGAAACCTGGCATGGCCGCGCTCGAGCTCAATGCCGTGATCCAGCAGGCGCTGGTCAAGTCGGGATACGAGCAATACTCGAGCGAGGCGCGCGGTCACGGGACCGGGCATGG
>DASZZK010000077.1:0-12815 GCA_035544975.1 Casimicrobiaceae bacterium
CGAAGGCCGGTGCGTCGGAGATCGCGGCGCTGACACGCTTGCTTGCTTCCTCGTCGAAGGCACGCTAGAGCCTGACGCCGGCTACCGGCGCGCGCGCCGATTTGCGGTACGATGGCGCCGCTGACAACATCCGGCTAGCCATGGAAGTCGCTTTTATCACCGATCCACTCGCTTCGCTCAAGGCGTACAAAGACACGAGCGTGGCGATGATGCGCGCGCTGCAGGCTCGCGGCGCGACGCTTTTTGTGCTCGAACAGGCCGATCTTTTCTGGACTGCATCGGCGACGCAAGCCAGGGTCAGGCCACTCACCGTGACCGAAGACGATCACGAATGGCATCGCACGGGTGAGGCGTTGATTCGCCCGCTGACGTCGTTCGACGCGGTGATGATGCGCAAGGACCCGCCCTTCGACCTGGAATACGTCTACTCGACGTATTTGCTCGAGGCCGCGGAAAGCGAAGGCGCGCTCGTTCTCAATCGCCCGCGCGCGGTGCGCGATCACAATGAAAAAATGGCCATCGCCCGTTTTTCCGAGTTCACGGTGGAGACGCTGGTCACCCGGAATCCCGGGATGCTGAGCAGCTTCATCGATCAATACAAGGATGTGATCCTGAAGCCGCTCGACGGCATGGGAGGCGCGTCGGTTTTTCGGGTGCGCATCGACGATCCCAACCGCAACGTGATCATCGAGACGCTGGCCCATTACGGCGCGCGAACGGTCATGGCGCAGCGCTTCATCCCCGAGATCGTCGACGGCGACAAGCGCGTCGTCCTGATCGACGGCAAGCCGATCCCGCATGTTCTGGCCCGCATTCCCAAGGCGGGCGAGACGCGTGGCAATCTCGCGGCCGGCGGCGTGGGCGTCGCGCGGCCGCTCACCGCGCGTGATCGCGAGATCGCCGAGAGCGTCGGCCCCAAGCTTGCGGCCGAAGGACTGTTCGTGGTCGGGCTTGACGTCATAGGCGACTTCCTGACCGAAGTAAACGTGACCAGCCCTACCGGGTTCGTCGAAATCACCAAGCAGACCGGGTTCGACGTCGCGGACTGCTTTGCCGACGCCGTCGAAGCGCTTGTCCACAGCAGAGCCCGCGCTCGCTGATCGGCGCATTCGCCGGCACGTCGAAGCCGTGCAGCGGAGGCCAGCGCAAGCACGTGCTAACATGAATGCCACCGGGAAATAGCGGGAAATAGCCGTTGGACGGTGGCGCGAGTCCGGCGCTTGAGCCGGGGTTTCGCCAGCACGGGGACCGCGCGCGCGCGCCGGTCCCGGGAGACTCCATGATCGGCATCCTCATTGTCGCGCACGACACGTTCGGCGAAAGCCTGATCCGCGCCGTGACACACGTGCTGGGTGTGCGTCCTCCACAGTTCGAGACGCTCGGCGTTCGCGCCAGCGACGACCCCCTCGACCTGTTGCCGCGAGCGCGCGAGCTGATCAAGTCGCTCGATAGCGGCGACGGCGTCCTGATCTTCTCCGACATCTATGGCGCGACGCCTTGCAATCTTGCGACAAAGCTGCTGCAGCCCGGCCGCATCGAAGGCGTCGCCGGTGTCAATCTGCCGATGCTGGTGCGTGCTTTCACTTATCGCAGCAGAGGCATGGACACCATGATCAAAAAGGCCATCAGCGGCGGCTGCGACGGCGTACTCCACGTCGGGACGGACCCGGTCTATGCAACAACGAGAAATTGAAATCGTCAACAGGCTGGGTCTTCACGCACGCGCCTCCGCCAAGCTCACCCAACTCGCCGCCAAATATCAGTGCGACGTGTCGCTGGCGCGCAGCGGCCGCAAAGTCAACGCCAAGAGCATCATGGGCGTGATGATGCTGGCGGCGGGAAAGGGCAGCCGCATCACGCTTGAAACCGATGGTCCGGACGAGACAGAGGCGATGGACGCGATCGTGGTGCTGATCGGCGATTGTTTCGGTGAGGGGCAGTGACGAACTGTAACAGCTCGCGCGATATTGCTTACAAACGATTATTGCCCGCCGGGAACCAAAGCAAGGAAGCAGGGATCAATGAACGAGTGTTCGCGTTTGCGCTTGATAGAGATTCCTCTGTCTTTGCTGCGAGACCCGCGAGCGCAGCTGAGCGCGTAGGCGGGTGTGCAGGTGAGTAAAGCGGCCGTCGATCCAAAGCTCGATGTATTAGCACCATCGTTTTAGCAAGCGCCATGTCCCGACCATTCAGTCCCGTCCCCCGCCAATGAGCTTTGTCTTGCACGGTATCGGCGTGACGGGGGGCATCGCCATCGGCCGCGCGCAGCTTGTCTCGCACGCCACGCTCGAAGTTGCCCATTACACCATCAGCGCCGACCAGGTGCCGGCGGAACTCGCCCGCCTGACCCAGGCGATTCATGCGGTGCAAAAGGAACTCGAAGGTCTGCACGGTGCGATGACTTCAGGCGATGCGCCGGCCGAGTTCGGTGCATTTCTCGACGTCCATTGGATGATCCTCACCGACCCGACGATTTCCGAGACGCCCAAGCGGATGATCGCCGAGCTGCACTGCAACGCGGAGTGGGCCCTCACGCAGCAGATGGCGGTGCTGGTCGAGCAGTTCGACAACATCGAGGACCCGTACTTGCGCGAACGCCGCTCCGATGTGGTGCAGGTAGTGGAGCGCGTGCTCAAGGTGTTGCTGGGCAAGCCCGGAGCCGTACGCGCGTCCAACGCCGAGGAACAGACCATTCTCGTCGCGCACGATCTGTCGCCTGCCGACGTCATCCAGTTCAAGACTCACCACTTCGCCGCGTTCCTGACCGATCTCGGCGGCGTCACCTCGCATACGGCGATCGTCGCCCGCAGTCTCAACGTGCCGGCGGTGGTCGCGACCCACAATGCGCGGGCGCTGATACGCGAGAACGAGCTCTTGATCGTCGACGGCGCCAAGAACGTCGTCATCGTCAATCCCGACCGATCGGTGCTCGCCGAGTACCGGCTCAAGCAAGGCGAGTTCGAGATCGAGCGCAAGAAGCTTAAACGGCTCAAGACGACGCGCCCCACCACGCTCGACGGGCTGGAGATCGAATTGTTCGCCAACATCGAGCTCCCGGGCGATCTGGCACAGGCGCTGGAGAACGGCGCGACCGGCGTCGGATTGTTTCGAAGCGAGTTCCTGTTTCTCAACCGTCAGGGACTGCCCTCCGAGGACGAGCAGTTCGAGGCGTACCGTCAGGTCGCGACCGGGATGGGCGGCAGGCCAGTGACGGTGCGCACCTTCGATCTTGGCGCCGACAAGCACAAGGAAGGGCTCGACGGGCTCGCCCGCGTCGCGCCAAATCCTGCGCTCGGCTTGCGCGCGATCCGGTTCTGTCTGGCCGAGCCGAGACTGTTCATCACCCAGCTCCGGGCGATTCTGCGAGCGTCGCATTACGGCAACATCAATATTCTGGTGCCGATGCTCGTTTCCGCCGCGGAGATCGATCAGACCCTGGTCATGATCGCGCGCGCCAAGGACAGCCTGCGCGAGCAGGGTGTGCCTTTCGATGCCGGCATCAAGGTTGGCGGGATGATCGAAATACCGGCGGCAGTGCTCGCCATCGGCACATTCACGCGGCGGCTCGACTTTCTGTCGATCGGCACCAACGACCTGATTCAATACACGCTGGCCGTCGATCGTGCCGACGACGCGGTGTCACACATTTACGATCCCTTGCATCCCGCGGTGTTGAAGCTGATCGCCATGGCCATCGCCACCTCCAACAAGGCCAATGTTCCGATCGCCGTCTGCGGCGAAATGGCGGGCGAACTCCGGCTGACAAGGATGCTTCTGGGCATGGGCTTGCGCCACTTCTCCATGCATCCGGCGCATCTGCTCGAGATCAAGCAGCGCGTGCTCAGCAGCGACGCCGCCGCATCGCGGGCGCTAGTCAATCGCATGCGCCGCAGCGAGGATCCGCAACGTGTCGCGGTGCTGCTCGACAGACTCAATGATTGATCTGCGGTACCGGTATCGGATCAGCCCGCGCACGGATATTGCGCAAGTGCGCGCGGGGCTGAACGGGTTGACAAGGACGAGGATGCGTCGTACCGTGATCGTGGCGCCGATTTGAGGATCAGCTTGCGGGCGCGTTAAAAATTCGGCTAAAGCGGCGAGGTTTCTCCGACCCGATTAGCGCAAGCTGGTCGGGTTTTTATTTTTCTGCGACGGCGCCTCGCAAGTAAACGGTATCGGTCCATGAGCCCTCTCACCACGTCGGTCGGCAGTGTCACGCCGCAGCGGGCGACGTTCACCGAATCGCTCGCGCTGCAATCAGGCGCCTCGCTGCCGGGGTTCGAGCTCGTCTACGAGACCTACGGGTCGCTCGACGCCGAGCGCTCGAACGCAATCCTGATCTGCCACGCGCTGAACGCATCGCACCATGTCGCCGGCACCTATGATGGCGAGGCTGAAAGCGAAGGCTGGTGGGACAACATGGTGGGTCCCGGCAAGCCGATCGACACCGATCGCTTTTTCGTGATCGGCGTCAACAATCTCGGCAGTTGCTTTGGCTCGACCGGTCCCGCGTCGATCAATCCAGCTACGGATAAGCCCTGGGGCTCGGATTTTCCGATCGTTACGGTGGAGGATTGGGTCGACGCTCAAGCGCGGCTCGCCGATCGCCTCGGTGTCCAGCGCTTCGCCGCGGTCATGGGCGGCAGTCTCGGGGGCATGCAGGCGCTGGCGTGGGCAATACGCTATCCGCGGCGGATCGCCCGCGCGCTGGTCATTGCCGCCGCTCCAAACCTCTCTGCCCAGAACATCGCGTTCAACGAAGTGGCGCGAGCCGCGATCATGACCGATCCGGAGTTCCACGACGGCAGGTTCTACGATTACGGTGTCAAGCCGGTGCGCGGCTTGCGCGTCGCGCGCATGATCGGACATATCACCTATATTTCCGACGAACAAATGGCGGAGCGATTTGGCCGGCAGCTGCGAGATGGCCTCAACTTCTCGTTCACGCCGGAATTTGAGATCGAGTCATACCTGCGCTACCAGGGTGAAAAGTTCGCCGAGTATTACGACGCGAATACATACTTGCGTATTACCAAAGCCCTCGACTATTTCGACCCTGCGGCGGCCACCGGCGGCAATCTCGCGCGCGCGCTTGCGCCGGCTATCTGCAAATTTCTGGTGATCTCATTCACCACCGACTGGCGATTTTCGCCGGCGCGCTCTCGCGAGATCGTCAAGGCGCTGGTCGACAATCGCAGGGACGTCTGTTACGCGGAAATCGAAGCCCCGCACGGGCACGACGCATTTCTGCTCGATACCCCGCAATATCACGCGATCGTGCGCGCATTTTTAAATCGTGCCGCGCCATGAGCTACTCGACACGCGCCGACTTTTCGACCATCGCCGGCTGGATTCAGCCGAGCGCGCGCGTCCTCGATCTGGGCTGCGGCGACGGCGGTCTGCTCGCCTATCTGCGCGACTCACGCGGAGTAGTGGGTTACGGCATCGAAATCGACGATGGCGGCGTGCTCGCTTCCATCGGCAACGGCGTCAATGTCATCCAGAGCGACCTGGAGAGTGGCCTCGCCGGATTCGATGATCAGTCATTCGACAGCGTGATCCTGTCGCAGACCCTGCAGGCGATGCGGCATACCGAGCAGATCGTGATGGAGATGCTGCGCGTCGGCCGCGAGGCTATCGTGACTTTTCCCAACTTCGGTTACTGGTCGCATCGCTTGCAGGTCCTTCGCGGACGAATGCCGGTTTCCGGAAATCTTCCTTATCAGTGGTACGACACGCCGAATATTCACCTCTGCACCGTTGCTGACTTCGACGCCTTCTGCAATGAGCGCGGCTTTCACGTGCTCGAACGCGTCGTGTTGCGGGAGGCGCGGCGCGTGAATGTCTTCCCCAACCTGCTCGGGGTCCTGGCGATCTATCGCTTCCGCCGCGGATAAGCCGGCTCCTTAGCTGGTGATCGCGATATGTGAATGTCTGGTGGCGCCAGCGGCTAGCGCAGGGCACGGTTACAATGCGGCCGATGACCGGCCCGAAAAAAAAGCGTCTCTCGGAAGCATTGTTCAACCGGCGGATGCTGATCTGCATCTTCACCGGCTTCAGTTCCGGCCTGCCGCTTTGGCTGTTGATCAATCTCCTGCCGGCGTGGTTGCGTTCCGAAAAGGTCGACCTCACTTCGATCGGCCTGTTTGCATTGATGCAACTGCCGTTTACCTGGAAATTTCTGTGGTCGCCCTTGCTCGACCGGTACGCGCTGCCGATGCTCGGCCGCCGACGCGGCTGGATGTTGATAACGCAGATCGCGCTGCTGATCTCCATCCCGATGTTCGGCCTGTTCGAGCCGAAGCTCGATCTCTGGGCGATTGCCGCTCTGTCGGCGACCGTGGCTTTCTTTTCCGCGAGCCAGGACATCGTGCTCGACGCGTACCGGCGCGAGCTGCTGCCGGACGCCGAGCTTGGTCTTGGCACATCGATCCACGTTCAGGCGTATCGCGTTTCGAGCCTCGTCCCGGGCGCGCTGGCGCTGGTGCTCGCCGACCATATCCCATGGCATGCCGTATTCCTGATCACCGCGTTGTTCATGCTGCCCGGCATCGCCAACACGCTGCTCGTTTCCGAGCCTCTGCGATCGCGCAACGCGCCGCGAACGCTTACCGAAGCGGTGGTCGAACCGTTTCACGAATTCATCACTCGCGCCGGCTGGCATCAAGCCTTGCTCGTGCTCGGGTTCATTTTTCTGTACAACCTCGGCGCCAGTATGGCCACCGCGCTGGCGACGCCGTTCTATCTCGACATGGGATTTTCCAAGACGGAGATCGGACTGATCGCCAAGAACGTCGGCTTGGGGGCGAGCGTTGCCGGAGGCCTACTGGGCGGTTTGTGGATGCTGCGAATCGGCATCAACCGGGCGCTGTGGCTTTTCGGCGCCGTTCAGGTGGTATCGATTCTGGGTTTTGCGTGGCTTGCGCACGAGCATCGCGCGGATCGTGCGCTGCTGGCGGTGGTGATCGGCTTCGAGGCGTTGGGCGTTGGCCTCGCGACCGCGGCATTCATCGCCTTTATCGCGCGCGCCACCGATCCGCGCTACACCGCCACGCAGTTCGCACTGTTCACCAGCCTGGCCGTGGTTCCTCGAACCGTGATCAACGCTACCACCGGATGGATCGTCGAGCAGACCGGCTGGTTCGATTTTTTCCTGTTGTGCGTTGTTCTGGGGCTGCCCGGTATGGCCTTATTGCTGCGCGTCGCACCCTGGAATGAGCCGATCGCCGCCGAGGAGTGATGCGATGAGGTCTTTGTTGCGCGCATCGTTTGCGCCACGGCGCTACGGTGCCTTGCGGGCGTGGACGCGCCTCGAATGAGCGGGGAGCGCACTTGAAGCCGCCTGCAGCCGGCTATTCAGGAACACCCTTGCCCCGAAAACTGGGGCTCAAACCGGGGATGCGAGTGCTTGCATGGAATGCGCCGCCGCATTTCCGCGCCCTGCTGTCCGACGCACCGGCCGACCTTGCCTGGCTCGCGCGGCTCGCGGCCTTCGATTGCGCGGTCGCATTTGCGACGTCGGGTTCGGCGTTGCGCGCAATTTTCACCAAGCTCGAGCCGAAGCTCTCGCAGGACGGCATGCTCTGGATCGCCTGGCCCAAGAAAGCCGCGGCCGTGAAAACCGAGATCGACGAAAATCTTGTCCGCGACATCGGGCTCGCCGCCGGGCTGGTAGACATCAAGGTGTGCGCGATCGACGCCACCTGGTCAGGGCTCAAGTTCGTACGGCGCGTGCGCGACAGGATCAAGTCCTAAAGCATCGTCAGGTGCCGATTTTTTCCAGTGCCTCGGACACTTCGAGCCACTCGGCCTCGAGCCTGGCGAGTTGCCAGGAGAGATCGCCCTGCCGGGCAACGGTATCGCGAAGGGCGCTCTTGCCTTCCTCGACGTAAGCATCCGGCGTGGTGAGCCAGGCCTCGATCGACTGCCGTTCCGCGCCTATCAGCTCCATCTCTTTCTCGATTCGCGCCAGCTTGTCGGCAAGCGGCTTGCGCAACGCATAAACCTGTTGACGCGCGGTGGCCTCCGCGCGCTTTTGCGTACGCCGGTCTGCGACGGGTAGAGCGCCGTCCGCGCGAAGCGCGGGCGCATCGTCCTGTGTGCGTCCCGTCAGCACCCAGCGCCGATAATCGTCCAGATCGCCGTCGAAAAGCGACACCGCGCCATCGGCGACCAGCCACAACTCGTCAGCGGTCGCGCGCAGAAGGTGCCGGTCGTGCGCGACGACGATCAACGCGCCGGTGTAATCCTGGAGCGCCTCGGTCAGCGCTTCGCGCATGTCGATGTCGAGGTGGTTGGTCGGCTCGTCGAGCAGCAGCAGGTTGGGCTTTTGCCGGGCAAGCAGCGCGAGCGTCAGGCGCGCCTTCTCGCCGCCCGAGAAATCGCGCACCGGCGAGCTCGCGCGCTCGCCGCGAAAGTCGAAGCTGCCGAGAAAATTGCGCAGCTCCTGATCGCGCGTTGCCGGCTCCAGGCGCTGCATGTGCCACATCGCCGATTCGTTGAGCCGCAGTTGCTCGACCTGGTGCTGCGCGAAATAGCCGATGCGCAAGCCATTGGCGGCGAAGCGTGATCCGGACACGGGAGCGAGCTCGCCTGCGATCGCACGCAGCAGCGTTGATTTGCCGGCCCCGTTGGGACCGAGGAGGCCGATGCGCTCGCCGGCCAGGATCGCCCAGTCGACGCTCTCGAGCACCGGCGTGCCGCCGTAGCCGAGACTGACATGATCGAGCTTCAGCAATTGCCGTGCGCCGGTCGGGTGTGCCTCCAGCTCGAATGAAAAAGGGCTGTCGACATGGGCGGCTGCGATCATTTCCATACGCTCGAGCGTCTTGATGCGGCTTTGGGCCTGTTTCGCCTTGGTTGCCTTGGCGCGAAACCGATCGATATACGAGCGCAGATGGGCGATCTGTCGCTGCTGTTTGACGTACGCGGATTGCTGCAGCGCCAGCGCCTGCGCGCGCTCGCGCTCGAACTGGGCGTAATTGCCTGTGTAATGACGAAGCTGGCGTTGGTCGAGGTGCACGATCTCGGTGACCACCGCATCCAGAAAATCGCGGTCGTGGGTGACCAGCAATAGCGTGCCCGGATAGTGCTCGAGCCAATCCTCGAGCCAGAGCACGGCATCGAGATCGAGGTGATTGGTGGGCTCGTCGAGCAGCAACAGGTCGGAGCGGCACATCAGCGCCTGCGCCAGGTTGAGGCGCATCCTCCAGCCGCCTGAGAACGTCGCCACTGGATTGTTGTGCTGCCCGGCAGCGAAGCCGAGCCCCGAGAGCAGCGCGGAGGCTCGCGCACGCGCGCTGTACCCGTCGATGATCTCGAAGCGATGGTGCAGTTCGGCAAGATGCTCGCCGCTTGTATGCGTGTCGGCCGCTTCGTCGGCTTGCGCTGCAGCCAGCGCGCGCTCGACGCCGCGCAACTCCCTGTCGCCGTCGAGCACGTAGTCGATCGTGCTTCCCGCCACCGGCGCGGTTTCCTGGGCGACGTGCGCGATCACCCATTCCGGCGGCGTCGAAAGCTCGCCTTGGTCCTGCGACAGCTCACCGCGAAGCAGCGCGAACAGGCTCGACTTGCCGCTGCCGTTGGCGCCGATCAGCCCAACCCTGTGGCCGGGGTGCACGGTGAGCGACACGTTGTCGAGCAGCAGCTTCACGCCGCGCGACAGCGAGAGATTCGAGATCCGAAGCATCGGTTGAAGCGTTGGCTTGGCGAAGTAGGCTGCGAATTACGATCAGTAGAGATCGTAGTCGTAGTCGATGATCAACGGCGCATGGTCGGAGAATCGCCGGTTGGTGTAGATCGCCGCCGCCCGTGCGGTGGCGGCGATGCCCGGCGTCGCGATCTGATAGTCGATCCGCCAGCCGACGTTCTTCGCCCACGCCTGACCGCGGTTCGACCACCAGGTGTACTGATCGGGTTCCTGGTTGAGGCGACGGAACACGTCGACGAAGCCGAGCTCATCGAATATGCGTGTCAGCCAAGCCCGTTCCTCGGGCAAAAATCCGGAATTCTTCTGATTGCTGCGCCAGTTCCTGAGATCGATGGGCTGATGCGCAATGTTCCAGTCGCCACACAGGATGACTTCGCGACCCGCGTCGCGAAGGCGCAGCAGGTGGGGAAGAAACTCCGCCAAAAATCGGAACTTGGCCAGCTGCCGCTCCGGGGAACTGGAGCCCGACGGCAAATAAACGCTGATGACGCTCAAGTGCCCGAAGTCGGCCTCGACGTAGCGCCCCTCGGCGTCGAATTCCGTGCTGCCGAAACCCACCTGCACCGATGCCGGACGTTTGGAGTAGAGCGCGACGCCACTGTAGCCGCGTTTGGCTGCGGTGTGAAAGGATGCATGCGACTTGCGCGGCGCGGCGAGCGCTCTGGGCACATCGTCGACGTGCGCCTTGATCTCCTGCAGGCACACCACGTCCCAAGGCTCGATGCGTGCCAGCCAGCGCGCAAAGCCCTTGCGCTGCGCCGAACGAATGCCGTTGACGTTGACCGTGACGATACGCATCGAACAGCTGACCGAGCACACTGGGACGGTTGCGAGCGCGGATTCTACCTGATCGCGCGCGCTTTTCGCGCCACGTGCGCGGCGGTTGCGCTCGCGTGTCGAGCGCATGCGGCGCGGTATAATTCGTCCGCTTGTGAGGCCTCGACCACCCCGCTTCATGACCGACTTCCGCCAGGATTTTCTCGAGTTTGCGTTGGCACGTGACGTGCTTCGATTCGGTGACTACGTGACCAAGGCGGGACGGAAGACCCCCTATTTTTTCAACGCGGGTTTGTTCAACGACGGCGAAAGCCTGCGCCGGCTGGGCGACTACTATGCCCGGGCGTACCTGACGTCGGGAGTGCAGTGCGATCAGCTGTTCGGTCCAGCCTACAAAGGCATAACGCTGGCCGCCGCGGCTGCTGTCGCATTGGCCGAAAAAGGGCACAATCTGCCGTACAGCTACAACCGCAAAGAGGCCAAGGATCACGGCGAAGGCGGGGTTATTGTCGGAGCGCCGCTTGCGGGGCGGGTCTTGATCATCGACGACGTAATCACCGATGGCGGAGCAAAGCGCGAGTCGATCGAGCTTATCCGCGCCCAGGGCGCCACCCCGGCCGCAGTGCTGATCGCATTCGACCGCATGGAACGCGGACGAGGAGAGCTGTCGGCGGTACAAGAATTGCAACAAGAGTTTGCGATACCGGTGATGGCGATCGCGACGCTCGACGACCTCTTGGCAATGCTGGGGCGCAGAGCGGAGCTCTCACGCCACCGGGCGGCTGTCTTGGCGTACCGGGAACAATACGGCGCGCCAGCGTGACAAAGTCAGAGTAAAGCCGGAACGGGGCAAGGGGCCGGAACCATGGATACGATAAACAAACAACAGCTTAGATGGAGCGCTGCCGCGTGTTTCGCGGCATGGTTCGCCCTGGGCGCGCTCCCGGCGGCGGCCGCCGGGATGTACAAATGGACCGACGATCAGGGCATCGTTCATTACAGCGACCAATTGCCGGCAGACGGCATCAACAAGGGTGGCGTGGTGATCGACAAGCAGGGCCGGCAGGTCAAGAAAATCGATGCGGTGCTGACACCGGCGCAGGCCAAAGCCAAGGAAGCCGAAGACGAGCGCCAACGCCTGATCGCCAAGGGGCAGGAAGACAAGTCGCGACGGGACATCGCGCTGACGCACTCCTACACCAGTGAAGAAGAGATCGACTTCGCGCGCAGCCGGGCGCTGCTGGCTGTCGAAAGCCAGCTCAAGTCGGCCGAAACCTATATTGCGGATCTGACCCGGCGTCAGCAGGAATTGAAGAAGGACAAGCTTGCATACGGCACCAAGCCAGTGCCGCCTACGCTCGATAGTGAGCTGTCGGGACTCGACGAAGAGCTTGCGCGCCAGGACAAGGTGCTCATACAAAGGCGGGCGGAGATAACGGCAATTAACGCCAAGTACGAGAGCGACAAGCTGCGCTGGCGCGAAATCAGGTCCGATCAGGGAAAGCCCGCAGGCCCCGCGGCCTCGAACACGCTTCCGGCACCGCCAAGCAAAGGCGCGACGAGCTCAGTGACCAAGTAAGTACCGCGCCACAGATAGCTTTGCTTTCAACGCCGGCGCCGGGTGCTACCAGCCGCCGATGCCACCCGCTGGTGCCACCCGCTGGTGCCATCCGCTGGTGCCATCCGCCCGATGCGATAATCAGCGCCTTTGTCTCTTCTCGCCGGCAGGCAATTGGCGCAATACGTCTACAGCATGAACCGGGTGGGCAAGATCGTGCCGCCCAAGCGGGTGATCCTGAAGGACATCTCGCTGTCGTTCTTTCCCGGCGCCAAGATCGGCGTGTTGGGCGTAAACGGCTCCGGCAAATCGAGCCTTTTGCGCATCATGGCGGGCGAGGACAAGGAGTACGAAGGCGAAGCGGTGCCGATGCCGAATATGCGCATCGGTTACCTCCCGCAGGAACCGCAGCTCGCGCCGGACAAGACGGTGCGCGAAACGATCGAAGAAGGCCTGGGAGAGATATTCGACGCCAAGCAGAAGCTCGAGGAAATCTACGCCGCATACGCCGAACCCGACGCCGACTTCGACAAGCTGGCTGCCGAACAGGCGAAATACGAATCCATTATCGCCGCTTCGGGCGCGGACACCGACGTGCAAATGGAAATCGCCGCCGACGCGCTCCGGTTGGCGCCCTGGGACGCGAAGATCGGTAATTTGTCCGGTGGCGAAAAGCGACGCGTCGCGCTTTGCCGCCTGCTCTTGTCCCGGCCGGACATGCTGCTGCTCGACGAGCCCACCAACCACCTCGACGCCGAAAGCGTGGAATGA
>DASZZK010000078.1:0-1597 GCA_035544975.1 Casimicrobiaceae bacterium
GACGCGATACTGCTGCAGGCGGAAGTGCTCGAGCTCAAGGCGCCGAAGGACGCGCCGGCAAAGGGCATCGTCATCGAGTCGCGCCTGGACAAGGGCAAGGGCCCGGTGGCGACCATACTCGTGCACTCCGGAACGCTCAAGCGCGGCGACATCGTCCTCGCGGGCGCGGTCTTCGGACGCGTGCGCGCCATGACCGATGAAGCCGGCAAGGCGATCAACTCGGCCGGCCCGGCGATTCCGGTCGAGATTCAGGGCCTCTCCGACGTACCGCTGGCGGGCGAGGAGGTGATGGTGCTGGGCGACGAGCGCAAGGCGCGCGAGATCGCGCTCTTCCGCCAGGGCAAGTTCCGCGATGTCAAGCTTGCCAAGCAGCAGGCGGCGAAGCTGGAGAACATGTTCGAGCAGCTCGCCGAAAGCGAGATCAAATCTCTGGCGCTTATCGTCAAAGCCGACGTGCAGGGAAGCTACGAAGCTTTGGCGAACGCACTTTCGAAATTGTCGACCGACGAAGTCAAGGTCAATATCGTGCACGCCGCGGTCGGCGGCATCACCGAGTCCGACGTCAACCTGGCACTCGCCTCCAAGGCCGTCATCATCGGCTTCAATACCCGCGCCGACGTCGCCGCCCGCAAGCTGGCCGCGCATTCGGGTGTGGACATCCGCTACTACACCATCATCTACGAAGCCGTGGACGAGGTGAAGGCGGCGCTCTCCGGCATGCTCACGCCGGAGAAGAAAGAGAGCCAGCTCGGCCTGGTCGAAGTTCGCGAGGTCTACAAGATCTCGAAGGTCGGCACGGTTGCAGGCTGCTACGTCCTCGAGGGAGTGGTCCGCCGCGGCGCGAAGGTCAGGCTGTTGCGCGACAGTATCGTAGTCTTCGACGGCGAGCTCGATTCGCTCAAGCGCTTCAAGGACGACGTGCGCGAAGTCAAGGCAGGATTCGAGTGCGGCTTGTCGCTGAAGAACTATAACGAGATCGAAAAGGGCGATCAGCTCGAAGTGTACGAGATCGTGGAAGTGTCTCGGACCTTGTAGGCTCGAAGCAGGATGCATTTGAAACCCATTTGACTAGTAGTGGCGATGGCGATGAAAAAAAACTCACAGCGCGCGCAACGCGTCGGCGATCAGATCCAGCGTGAGCTTGCCGATCTGCTGCGCCTCCACGTCAAGGATCCTCGCATTGGGATGGTCACGGTCACCGCGGTCGAAGTGTCGCCCGACCTCTCGCACGCCAAGATTTTTTTCACGCATCTGGCCGGCAAGGAGCACGCGGCGGCCGCGGTCGCGGCCTTGCAGCACTCGGCAGGGTACCTGCGCACCGAGCTCGCGCACCGGTTCAAGCTGTATACGGTGCCGCAGCTTCATTTTGTCTACGACGATTCCATCGAATCGGGTCTTCGCCTGTCCAAGTTGATCGACGACGCCGTCGCCGAAGACCGCAAGCACCCGAGCTAGCATGCGCGCGTCCCGATCGGCGCCGCTTTTGCGCCGCCGCGTCAACGGCGTCCTTCTTCTCGATAAACCCGTCGGGCTGTCTTCCAACGCCGCATTGCAGCAGGCGAAGCGCCGGTTTCGCGCCGAAAAGGCGGGGCACACC
>DASZZK010000079.1:0-4222 GCA_035544975.1 Casimicrobiaceae bacterium
TGGTCATGGCAGGCGCATTCCCTGGAGTGTGATCAAAAGTGACTGAAGTGTACGCGAGCGCCGTGCTGGTGCGCAACACGCTCGGGCGCCATTGACCGTACTCAGCCATCCGTTTGTCGCATTTACGCAACTCGACGCTGCAACATTGCAGGATGGAACTACTTGCCTGTCCGCTGCCGCGCCGTATCGACGTCGAGATACTTCCACGGATGCTCCCAGTAGGCGTGTTTCTTGTAACCCTGCACCCACGGCTGCAGCAGCGTGTTCTCGATGGTGTAGACGCCGAGCCACCACGGGTTGTACGCGGCGACGAGCTCCGACATCCTGCGATAGATCTTGTTACGCTCGGGGCTGTCGGGCAAACGTCGCGACGCGCGATACAGATCGTCGTACTCCGGCAGCGCAAAGCGCGCGTAGTTAGTTTGCTCGATGTTCTTGCCGTACAGCAACTGCGCGAACGCGTCGCCCTCGCCGTAGGCGGTGATCCAGCCGACGCGCCACATCTGCAGCTTGCCGTGTTTGCCCATCTGGATCAGATCCGGCCATTTCTGCTTCATGAATTCTACCCGGATGCCGATCGCCTTCAGGCTCTTCTGCCACACCTCATCGAACTCGCGGTCGCGCGCCGAGGTCGCCGATGCCATGGTCAGCGTAAGCGGCGCGCCGGTTGGCTGCTTGCGATAGCCCTCGCTGTCGCGCTCGGCATAACCGAACTTGTCCAGCAGCGCGTTGGCAGCTTGCGGGTCATACTTGACGCCGACATTCCAGCTGTCGTCGTGTCCGGGCAGATTGGGCGGAATCGGCTGCGTCGCAGGAATTGCCTGACCATGGTAGACGACCCGAATGAGCGCCGGCGTATTGAAGCCGATCGCGATCGCGCGCCGCAACGCGATGCGATCCTTGGCGTACCCGCCGAGCACCGGGTCCTCCATGTTGAAATACGCGTACTGGAGCGCTGGCTGCGTGATGCGGGCCAGCACCACGCCGCGATCGACATACTCGGGCTTGAGTCGGCCCGAGAAGTCGAGCACATGGTCCCCAAGGTCGGACGGAACGTTGACGTAATCGAGCGCGCCGCTGTTGAAGCCCAAGAGCCGCGGATTGGATTCCTCGGTGATGGAAATCTCGATGCGGCCGACGATCGGCAGCTTCTTGCCGCGCATTTTCGCGACCAGCGGCTTGTCCGCGGGATCGTTGCTCTCCGGAAAGGTCTCGTCGCGGAAGTTCGGGTTGGCCTCGAGCACGATCTGCGCGCCACGCCGCCAGGACTTGAGCAAGTACGGGCCGGTTCCGACCGGGTTGGCCATCGCCCAGCCGCTCGCGTCCGCATACGCTTCGATCACTTCACGCGCGACGGCGGCCATCGGCGACTGCGTCATGTAACCCGCCATGATGTAGTCGGGGTCCTTGAGCTTCAGCCGCAAGGTGTAACGATCCAGCGCCGCCAGCCCTTCGATCGGCGCGTCGTAATCGAAGCGTCCGGTCTGCTTCGCCGCCTCGAGCACCGGATCGGCGCCGACGATCTTGCCCTGCAGGTACCACGCGAACGGCGAGCGCACGCGCGGGTCGAGCAGCCTCTTCCAGGCATAGACATAGTCGGCGGCGACGAGCTCGCGCTTCTTGCCCTTGAATACCGGATCGTCGGCGAAATAAATGCCGGGCTTCACGCGCATGGTCCACGTCCGGCCCTCGTCGGTCACTTCCGGCATCGCCGCCGCGGTGCGCATCGTCCGCCGATAGGGCCGCGCGAGGTAGTCGAAGCCGTAGAGCGTATCGAAGATTGCCCGCTGCACGCTGTCGGAATAGAGGTCGCTCGTTGCGACCGGATCGAACCCGGTCTCGGCCGCGATGTAGGCGGTGCGCAGTGTCTTCGACATGTCCGCTGCGCCGGCCGGCGTCGCAGGAAAAATCGCCGCGCAGGTCGACGCAGCCATTGCCGCAGCCATCGTCGCGACCATCACGCAGCGGCGTGCGCGCCATGGCAGCGGGGTTGCCATTGTCCGAGCGTCTATTTAGCTGCGGCGTTGCGACGCGCCAGGTCGATGTCGTAATAGAGCCACGGATGCTGCTCGTACACGGTGTGCTTGAAGCCCTGCACCCAGGGTTGCACCAGGATGTTCTCGTAACGGTACGCGTTGTACATCCATGGAGCGTACGCATTGACGAGCTCCGACATGCGGCGAAACAAGCGCGCGCGTTCGGGGCTCTCGGGCAGCTGTTGAGCCTGCTCGTAGAGCTTGTTGAATTCGGGCAAATTGAAACGGGACAGATTGTCGATCCCCGAATGCGGGCCGTAAAGGAGCGACATGAATCCGAAGCCTTCGGGCGTCGTATTGATATTGCCGAGGAACCACATCTGCAGCTGGCCATAGCGACCCATCTTCAGCAGATCGGGCCATTTCTGCGTGACGAATTCAATGCGAACGCCGATCGCGGTCATGCTGCGCTGCCACAGCTCGACGTATTGGCGCGTCAACGCGGACGGGTCGGCGCCCATCATGATCTTGAGCGGCTTGCCGTCGGGCAGATCGCGCCAGCCGTCGTGGTCGCGGTCGACATAGCCGAACTTGTCGAGCAGCGCCTTGGCGCCCGTGGGGTCGTACTTGACATTGGCCTTGAGCGTCGCGTCGTAGCCGGACGTGTTGGGCGGGATCGGTTGCGTGGCGGGCTCGCCCTGACCCTGGCGGATGATCCGGATCTCTTCTTCGACGTTGTACGCCATGCCGAGCGCGCGGCGCAGCGCGATCTTCTCGTTGGTGTAGCCGCCGACGACCGGATCTTCCATATTGAAGTACGTATAGCTCACCGCCGGCTGGACCCCGCGGGCGAGCACGATGCCCTGTGCGGCAAACTCGGGTTTGAGCTTGTTGTCCGCTCCGAGCACGGTGCTGACGAGATCGACCGGCACCTGCAAATAGTCGAGCTCGCGGTTCCGGAACGCCAGCATTCGGGGGTTGGATTCCTCGATGATGCTGATATCGATGCGTCCGATCGCCGGGATCCTCTTGCCGCGCATCTCTTTGATGATCGCGCGATCCTCAAGTCTGGAGCTCTCCGGAAACTTTTCGTCTCGAAAGCTGGGACTCGCCTCGAGAACGATTTTCTGGGTGCGGCGCCACTCCTTGAGCCGGTAGGGTCCGGTGCCGACCGGATTCGCCATCGCCCAACCGCTTTCGTCGCCGTATTTCTCGATCACCTCGCGGGCCACGGCGGCCGTCGGTGATGTCGTCAGGTCCGATTGCAGCTCGTAGGTCGGGAAGTTGAGCTTGACCTGAATCGTATAGCGATCGATGGCCTGCAAGCCTTCGATGGGCGCGTCGTAGTCGAACTTGCCCGAGACCTTCGCCGCGGCAACGACCTTATCGGCGCCGACCAGCTTGCCGTCGAAAACCGCGACGTTGTTCGAGCGTACTTTGGGATCGATGACCCGCTTCCAGGAGAATACGTAATCGGCCGCGGTGAGCTCGCGTTTCTTTCCGTTGAAGGCGGGGTCGTCGGAGAAGTAGATGCCGGGCCTGACGTGCATGATCCACGTCTTGCCATCGGACGATATCTCCGGCATCGCGGTCGCCGTGTTGGGAACGATCTTGTAGGGCCGCGCAAGATAGTTGTAGCGATACAGCGGATCGAAGATCACGCGATCGACGTATGACGAGTAGACATCACCGACGGGCTGTGGATCGAAACCAGTCTCCGCGATCGGAAACGATACCCGCAGCGTCTTGTCGAGGTCCGCGGCGGCGGCGCAGCCGAGCGTTGCGACGAACGCCAGGACGATGGCGACGATGGAACGCATCGTGTACCTCACAACAGCTTTTCGATGTCGGCGGTGATGGCTTCGGGCTCGACGTTGGGGGCGTAACGCTCGACAACCTTGCCCTTGCGGTCGACCAGGAACTTGGTGAAGTTCCATTTGATGGCCTCGGATCCGAGCACGCCCGGCTTGGCCTTCTTTAGATACTGGTAGAGCGGCGCGGCGTTGTCGCCGTTGACATCTACCTTGGCAAACAGCGGAAAGGTGACTCCGTAATTGATTTCGCAGAACGATTCGATCTCGTCCTCGCTCCCGGGCTCCTGCGCGCCGAACTGGTTGCAGGGAAAGCCGAGCACGTCGAGGCCGCGCGCATGCATTTTCTTGTACACCGCCTCGAGCCCCTTGTACTGCGGCGTGAAACCGCATTTGCTCGCGGTGTTCACGATCAACAGCACCTTGTCTTTGTAC
>DASZZK010000080.1:0-1849 GCA_035544975.1 Casimicrobiaceae bacterium
GCAAGCTGCTGCGACCGGCGGCAGAAAAGCTGGCCGCCTACCTTGCCGGCGTGCCGGTGAGCGCTGCCCACCCCGCGGTCCTGCACAACGTCGACGTGGCGCGCGCTGCGACCCCGGACGCCATTCGGGCGGCGCTGGCCCGACAGGCGGCGAGCCCCGTTCGATGGGTCGGGACGATACAGGCGTTCGTGGAACAGGGCGTAACGCACATCGCCGAGTGCGGGCCCGGCACCGTCCTCACGGGGCTCGCCCGGCGAATCGCCACGGGTGTCGAAATATTACCGCTCAATGACGCGGACGCGATCGCGGCCGCGATCACCGCAACTGCATCCTAGGAGAAGCGCGATGCTCGACGGTAATGTGGCACTGGTCACCGGCGCGACGCGCGGTATCGGCAAGGCAATCGCCGAAACCCTGGCGCGCGACGGTGCAACCGTCGTGGGCACCGCGACCACGGAAGAAGGTGCGGCAAGCATCACGGCATTCCTGCAAGCCGCACAGCGCAAGGGCCAGGGCATGAAGCTCGATGTCACGGACGCTCAATCCGTCAGCGAGACCATCGCCGATATCCAGGCACGCCTGGGCGAGGTAACGATTCTGGTCAACAACGCCGGTATCACGCGCGACAACCTGCTGGTGCGAATGAAGGACGATGAGTGGGATGCGATCCTGGATACCAACCTCAAATCGGCGTACCGACTGTCCAAGGCTGTTCTGCGCGGAATGATGAAGGCTCGGCGCGGCCGCATCATCAACATCGGTTCGGTCGTCGGCGTCAGCGGCAATGCTGGTCAAACCAACTACTCCGCGGCAAAGGCCGCCCTTGTAGGATTTACCAAATCGCTGGCTCAGGAAGTTGGCAGCCGCGAGATTACGGTGAATTGCGTCGCGCCGGGCCTCATCGACACCGACATGACGGTCAAACTGGACGATGCGGCGCGGGCGAAATTGATCGAGCGCATCCCGCTCGGACGTCTTGGGTCTCCTCAGGATGTGGCGCACGCGGTGGCGTTTCTCGCCTCACCCGAGGCAGCGTATGTCACCGGCGCGACATTGCACGTCAACGGCGGCATGTATATGCAGTAGGCATTGGAAGGAAACGCGCGGCACGCCGCGGGCGCGAAAGTAGCCGCGGCGTTTGGCAAACGCATCCCTTCTGGTAAAATCACCGCCTTTTGAGCGTTCTGATCCCGCAAGGGGAGGAGTAGCATGGAAAACGTAGAGCAACGGGTCAGGAAGATCGTCGCCGAGCAGCTGGGCGTGAACGAGGCTGAAATCAAGAACGAATCGTCTTTCGTCGACGATCTCGGTGCGGATTCGCTGGACACGGTCGAGCTCGTCATGGCGCTGGAAGAAGAGTTCGAGACTGAGATTCCTGACGAGGACGCTGAGAAAATCACCACCGTGCAGCAGGCAATCGACTACGTCGGTTCGCATCTCAAGAAATAACGTCGCCCGCCCGCCTTGTCCCGCCTCCGGCCCCGACCGCTGTCATCCTGACCCGCTGCCGGCAAGCCACCGTCGGCGGCAGGACGGAAAAACGGCCGCTTCGCTTCGCTAGTCCTTCGTGGCAAACACCATGTCCAGACGCCGCGTTGTCGTAACCGGGATGGGCATCGTGTCCCCCGTCGGGATCGGCCTGTCCGCCGCCTGGGCAAACATACTTGCCGCGCGCTCCGGTATTGCCACCATCACGCGCTTCGACGCCAGCGCCTTCCCGTCGCGGATCGCCGGTGAAGTCAAGGACTTCGACGTCACGCAATATCTCTCGGGCAAGGACGCGCGCCGCTACGACACCTTCGTGCACTACGGCCAGATTGCCAGCATGGAAGCGATTCGCGACGCGGGT
>DASZZK010000081.1:0-4527 GCA_035544975.1 Casimicrobiaceae bacterium
TGATCACGCACGTCCTGCCGCTCGTTCGAATCAACGAGGGATTCGATCTCATGCACGCGGGCAAATCGATCCGTGCGGTAGTCACCTACTGACGCCGATCGTTTCGTACCGGGTTAGTATCTCCCGCGCGAGATTAGCACCCATTGCATCCGGCTTCTTTTGGGTTCAGGATTTGGGACCCGGCAGTATTCGACGGCGCCGATGACTCGGCGGAAGAACTTTTCTAGAGGAGGATATTGATATGGCAGCTCCAGTTTCCATCCATCCCCAGGTCGACAATGGCATCAAGCCCGCGGCTTCAAACTTCGCTGGTGGCACACTGAATTGCAAATGTTCCGACAAGAAGGTCGCGGTGACAATCACGGGCCAAAGCGCTCATAACCACGTTTGCGGCTGCACGAAGTGCTGGAAGCCAGCCGGCGCGCTGTTCTCCCAGGTTGCGGTGGTGCCGCGCGACAAGCTCAACGTGTCCGCGAATGGGGACAAGCTGAAGGTCGTCGACTCGAGCGCGACCATACAGCGATACGCGTGCAGCGGTTGCGGCGTGCACATGTACGGGCGAATCGAGAACAAGGGTCACCCGCTGTACGGATTGGACTTTATCCATACCGAGCTGTCGCCCCAGCAGGGATGGTCGCCGCCGGAGTTCGCGGCGTTCGTTTCATCCATCATCGAGTCCGGCGCCGATCCCGCCAACATGGGCTCGGTCAGGGCAAGGCTGAAGCAGCTTGGCCTCGAGCCCTATGATTGCCTTTCGCCGGCGATCATGGATTTGATCGCCACGCATACCGCGAAAGCCAAGGGTGTTTCCGCTCGCGCATAAGGTCGCGTTTCAGACCCGGCGCAACGGTTCCCCCAACTGAACGCAGCTGGGCGCGTCGTAGCGCGCCCAGGCTCTAGCATGTCGGTGGCGATCACCCTCCGCGCCACTGCGGTCCGAGGGACGGGTGTCGGAAACGGCAATCAAGGCGGTAACGCAGAACCTCTGCTTCGGCGGCGTTCAGAGCGTGTACACCCACGCATCGCAGGAAACGCGATGCGTGATGCGCTTTGGCGTGTTTCTCCCGCCCCAGGCGGCGTCGGGCCGCGTGCCGGTGTTGTATTGGCTCTCGGGCCTAACCTGCACCGAGGAGAACTTCATCGTCAAGGCGGGCGCGCAACGGGTTGCCGCCGCGCTTGGGCTGGCGATCGTGGTGCCGGATACGAGCCCTAGGGGACTCGGCATTCCGGGCGAGGGCGACAGCTACGACTTCGGTCTCGGCGCCGGCTTCTACGTCGACGCGACAGAAGCGCCGTGGTCGCGCGGTTACCGAATGTATTCGTACATCACGCAGGAACTGGCGGCGGACGTCGCGGCGACGTTCCCCGTGGACCCGAATCGGGTGGGCATCTTCGGGCATTCGATGGGAGGCCATGGAGCGCTTACCATCGCGCTCAAGAACCCGCGCCAATACAAATCGGTGTCGGCGTTCGCCCCGATCGCGTCGCCTATGCGTTGCCCCTGGGGTCTAAAGGCCTTGAGCGGTTATCTCGGCGCAGACCGGGCTCGCTGGCGGGAATACGACGCAACCGCGCTGATCGAAGATCGCGGCTGGACCGGGCCGCCAATCATGGTCGATCAGGGTACGAAAGATCAGTTCCTGGAGAGCCAGTTGAAACCGGAGCTGCTCCAGGATGCCTGCCAGCGGTCCGGCGTTCCGTTCGACCTTCGCCTGCGCGAAGGTTATGACCACAGCTACTTCTTCATCGCGAGCTTCGTCGAAGATCACCTCAGATTTCACGCGCGAAATCTTTAGATGAAGCCTCGCCCCGGCAATCTGATCCATGCGATTGCGCTTCTAGTATTTGCCGTTGGCGTTGTGCCTTTGTCGTGCGCCGCCGACCTTACGGCTGACCAGGTGCGCGAGCTGCTGGCCAGGGCAGACCGCGACAAGCCTGCCGACCTGACGGGCAAGGATCTTTCCGATCTGGATCTCAGCAATATCGATTTCAAGCGCGCCAATCTCTCCGGCGCCAATCTGTTTGCTACGCGGCTCGTGTCATCCAATCTTGCGGGCGCGAAGCTTGCGCGGGCGAATCTGAACGGAGCCTGGCTCATGGGCACGAACTTCGCGGGCGCCGATCTTTCCGACAGCTCCATGCTTGGCCTGGTGATCCTTGGCGGTCAGGTCAAGGAAAAGCCGAATTTCGGGAGCGCCAATTTGTCCGGCGTGCGAATGATCGCCGATCTCCCTGGCGCCGATCTGCATGGGGCCAATCTCAGCCGCGCCAAGCTTGGCGTCGATATCAAGAATCAAGGCATGGGGCAGATGCGCACCGACTTGAGCGGCGCGCATCTCGGGGGCGCCGATCTGCACGATGCGGACCTGAACCGGTCGCTCATGATGTATGCCGATCTCAAAGGCGCCAATTTGAGAGGCGCCAATTTTTTCCGTGTAAAGCTTGCAGGCGCGGACCTGAGCGGCGCAGACGTTGCAGGCGCCGATTTCACGGAAGCTGACCTGGAAGGCGCCGTGCTCAAGGGCGTCAAGGGCATCGAGGCGGCCAGGGGAATGGACAAGGCGACGAACCGCGACAAGGCCGTTTATTGATCCAGACTCTCTTCTTGATGGGCAGCGCTTCCAGCCAGTCGAGCGTGCCGATCCAGCTATGAATGTCCACATCGCGCAATTTCGGCACGCGGCCGCCGGAAACCAGTCCGCCGGCGCACAGTACGCGGCTCGTGCAGCGCGATTTTCCTCGTCGCTACGCCGCTTCGCGTCCACCTGGGCCCCCGTGATCAGGAAGAGTATCTGCGCCGTTTTGCTCGCCTGTCCGGCGCTGGTCGTGAGCGCCGCCGGGAACGCCGAGGCACTCAAATCGATCGCGGTACTCAACTTCGAATTGCTCGACGATCAGCACGAACTTTTCCCGGCCAAGTCGGAATATGCTCGACTCCCCGCGATCAGTGACCAGTTGCGCGAGGCATTCACCAAGCGCGGGTTTTACCGCGTGGTTGAAAACAAACCGGAAATGGCGCTGATCGAGCGCTACCGTACGAGTCAGCCGCTGCACGCCTGCAACGGCTGCGAGCTCGAGATAGGGAAAGCGCTACACGCCGATCGGGTGCTGGTCGGCTGGGTGCAAAAGGTGAGCAATCTGATTCTGAATATCAACATCGCCATCAAGGATGTCGCGACCGGCGAGGTCGTACTCAACAAGTCGGTCGATCTGCGCGGCAATACCGATGAAACCTGGCGCCGCGGCATCGATTACTTGGTGCAAAGCATGGCGGACAAACACCAGGGGAATCGCTGAGCGCAATGCGCTCGACCGATAACAGAGTCAAACGTACAAACCGGAGTAGCGGGGGTTTGGTGAGTTAGCGCGCTTGTTGCTCCAGCTGCCGGGCAAGATCGACAAAATCGTCGGCGTTGAAGTCGCTTCGCCGGTCCGCGCTGACATCGGCCTCCGACGCCCGCCCATGCTCGAGCGGCCGGCGCACGAACGCAGTGCGCAGACCACAGCGCCGTGCGGCAGCGAGATCATCCTTGTGCGCGGCGACCAGCATCACCGCTCGCGCAGGCAATCCGAGCAGCTCCGCGGCGCCGACGTAGACTTCCGGATCCGGCTTGTAGTGGCGAAAGAGCTCGGCCGACAAGATCACGTCCCAAGGCAGCCGCCCGGCTTTCGCCAGATCGATCAGCAGCGACATGTTGCCGTTCGACAGCGTGCCGATGACGAAGCGTCGCTTGAGACGCGCGAGCCCGCCCGCGCTGTCCGGCCAGGGCTCAAGCCGATGCCAGGCGGCATTCAGGTCGCGTACTTCCGCCGGCCGTATCCGCAAGCCGACGCCCTCGAGCAGGGGTTTCAAAATCTCCAGGTGCAATTCGTCGATGGAGCGCCATGACGAGTCGCCGCGGCGCACTCGATTCATTGCCGGCCGGTAGCCGGCACGCCACGCGTCCGCGAACGCGCCCCAGTCAGCCCGCACGCCATGCCGGCGGCCGACTCGTCTCAACTCACGGATGATGCTTCCGCGCCAGTCGACGACAGTGCCGAAAACATCGAACAGGAGTGCCTCGGGTCGCTTTGCCATGGTCGATGCCAATTCTTTAGAAAACGAATCGAATCTGCATCACCGGACCGAAGGTTCGTCGATGCGCCGCGCACGGGCCGTGCGTCGCCAGCGCTGCGAGATGTTCGGGCGTCGAGTAGCCCTTGTGCCGCGCAAATCCGTACAGGGGGTAGCTGCGGTCGAGCTCGACCAGCAGCGCGTCGCGCGTCGTCTTGGCGAGAATCGACGCGGCGGCGATGGCGGCGACCAGGCGATCGCCGTCGACGATGGCCCGCATCGGGTAGTTGCTATGCGGGCAATGCAGGCCGTCGATCCAGACGACCTCGGGCGCGGTGCTAAGGCGCTCGATCGCCCGCCGCATTGCCAGCAGCGTCGCCTGTAATATGTTGATGGTGTCGATCTCGCCGACATCGCTTTCGGCGACCGCCCAGGCGATCGCGCGCGAACGGATCTCCAGCGCCAACTCTTCG
>DASZZK010000082.1:0-4307 GCA_035544975.1 Casimicrobiaceae bacterium
CGGCATCGCGGCCGAGCATTCGGGCAGCACCAGCGCGCAGCGCGGGGCGAACGCGCAGCCGGGCAGCGGGTCGAGCGGGCTTGCGACCTGACCGGGGATTGCGTTCAGGCGCCTCTTCGTCGAAGCCATTGCCGATTCATCGTCGAGCGCGCGTCGAGGCAGGCACTCGAGGAGGCCGCGCGTGTACGGATGCCGCGGTCTCCTGAACAACGGGCGGATGTCGCCCTCCTCGACCACGCGCCCGCTGTACATGACGACGACGCGGTCGGCGATCTCGGCGACGACGCTCAAGTTGTGGGTGATGAACAGCACGCCCATGCCGATCTCGCGACGCAGCTTGTCGAGGAGCGCGAGGATCTGCGCCTGGATCGTGACGTCGAGCGCGGTGGTGGGCTCGTCGGCGATCAGCAGCGACGGATTGCACGAGAGCGCCAGTGCGATCATCACCCGCTGCCTCATCCCGCCGGACAATTGGTGCGGATATTCGTCGAGCCGCTGTTTGGCCGCGGGGATTTCCACGAGCTCCAGCATTTGCAGCGCGCGCTTCATCGCCCCGGCGCGATTCAGACCGAGATGCAGCGCTACGGTCTCCGCGATCTGATCGCCGATCGTGAACACCGGATCCAGGCTCGTCATCGGCTCCTGAAAGATCATCGCGATATCGCGACCGCGGAGCTTCCGCAGCGCCTTGACGGGAAGCTTCGCGAGATCGACCACCGCGCCTTCGCGGGTTCGGAACAGAATCTCGCCGCCGACGATGCGTCCGGGAGGATTCGGAATCAGCCCCATGATCGACAGGCTCGTCACCGACTTGCCGGAGCCGGATTCGCCGACGACGGCAAGCGTTTCCCCGGTGTTCAGCGCAAACGAGACGTCCTCGACGGCCTTGACGACGCCGGCGTCGGTGGAGAAATGGGTCCGCAGATGCCTTAGCTGCAGCAGCGGCGTGGCCTCCAACGGCGGCGTGGCCCGCAAAAGCGGAGCTGCGCTCTGCGTGGACATCGCGACCATCACATCGCCTTCCGCAGCTTCGGATCGAGCAGGTCGCGGAAGCCGTCGCCCACCATCTGCAGCGACAGCGCGGAGAGCACGATGGCCACACCCGGGAACACGACCAGCCAGATCGCCTGATGCGCGAATTGCTGGCCGCTGGCGATCATCGTGCCCCAGGTCGGCAGCTCGGGCGGAACGCCGACGCCGAGGAACGACAGCCCCGCTTCGGCGAGCACCGCGTAGGCGAAGATGAACGTCGCCTGCACCAGGATCGGCGAGGCGATGTTGTTCAGGATGTGGATGAACAGGATCCGCCATGTCGATACGCCTAGCGCACGCGCGGCTTCGATGAACAAGAGCTCGCGGACGACCAGTGTCGACGCCCGCACGACGCGCGCCACGCGCGGGGTGTAGACGATCGCCAATGCGAGGATCACGTTGGTCATCGATGCGCCCAGCACCGCGACGAGCGCGATCGCCAGCAGGATGTCCGGGAACGACATCATCGCGTCGACGAAGCGCATGATCGGCCCATCCAGCCTGCGGAAGAACCCGGCGGTGAGCCCCAGCAGCACGCCTCCCGTCACCGAGATCAGCACCACGGATGCGCCGATCATCAGCGAGTAGCGCGCGCCGAAGACCACGCGGGAGAACACGTCGCGGCCCAGCTCGTCGGTGCCGAACCAGTGCGCGAGTCGCGGGCTTTGCAGGCGGTCGCTGATCTTCATCGCCATCGGCCCGTAAGGCGTGATCCACGGAGCGAAGAGCGCGAGCAGCATGACGACCACCAGGATCGCCGTACCGGCCAGCACCAGCTTCCGCCGGAACAATTTGCCGACGAGGATCGCCGTCGGGCTGCGCGACGGCGCTCTCGCGACTGGAATGGCAACGGCTGTGCTCATCCGTTTAATACTTCACGCGCGGATCGACGACCAAGTACAGAAGGTCGATCGCCAGATTGATGAGAACGTAGAGTCCCGCGATCACCAGCAGCGCGCCCTGGATCACCGGATAGTCGCGGCGCAGGACCGCGGAGACGACGAGGTTGCCGACACCGGGCAGCCCGAAGACCGTTTCGGTCACGATCGCGCCGCCGATCAGCAGGGCGAACGTGAGGCCGAGCACGGTGATCACCGGGATCAGGGCGTTGCGCAGCGCATGGCGCAGGATGACGCTTGCTTCCGACAATCCTTTGGCGCGGGCGGTGCGGATATGATCGTCGCTCAGAACGTCGAGCATGCTCGCCCGGGTGAAGCGGAGGATCAGCGCCGAGTTGACCACGCCGAGCACGATCGACGGCAAAACCAGATGATGCAGCCGCTCGGACAGCGGCACGCCGGGATTGCCGTATCCCGCCACCGGAAACCATCCGAGACCGACCGCGAAGATCTGCATCAGGATCAGGCCGAACCAGAAGCTCGGAATGCTCGCGCCGAGCATCGCGAAGCCGGAGAAGAACTGATCGATCGTCCTGCCGCGCCACACGGCGGCGATGATCCCGCAGGGAACCCCGATCAGCGTCGCGATGACGATCGAAAAAAGAGTTAGGAAAAAGGTCGGCTCGGTGCGCTCGAGCAGCGCCTGCGTAACCGGCCGCTGCAGAAAGATCGACTGGCCCAGATTGCCGTGGGCCAGCTCACCCAGCCAGTAGGCGAACTGCAGCGGCAGCGGCTTGTCGAGCCCATAGGATGTCCGCAGCTTCGCGATGTCGGCCGCGGTCGCCTGATCGCCCAGCATCACCGCTGCGGGATCGCCGGGTGCCAGCCGCGTGATGAGAAAGACGAGCGTGGCCACCAGCAGCATCACGATCACCATGCCGGCGAAGCGCGACCCGAGATAGCGGGTCATTCCATGTGTCTGCAACCGAATCTCCCGCCGAAGGGGTGGCCAACTACGTCATTCGAGCCTTACTTCTGCAGCCCGGTGTTCCAGAAGAACGGCCACGGCATCGCGACGTAGCCGTCGAGCTTCGCCGAGCGCGCGGTGAGACTGTTGAAATTCCCGACCCTGATGTAAGGCACTTCGTTGAAGACGACCTGCTGCACATTGCCCCAAAGAGCGCCTCGCTTCTTCGGGTCGGCTTCGGCGTTGAACGCCGAAAGTGCGGCCTCCTTGCCGGGCGAGCTCCACCAGCCCGGCGCGCCCTCGCCGAGCTGCGGTGGGGTAAGCGTCGGTTCGGGTAGTACGGCGGAATGCGTGATGTAGATGTCCCACAGCGCGGCATCATTGCGGCGTTGGATAAGCGTCGCCCAGTCCACCACCTGCATATCGGTCTTGAATCCGGCGGCCTTGAGGTTTTCCGCCATCACCAGCGCCATGCGGTAGTGAAACTCGTATTGCTGACTGGTGAGAATCTTGATCGGCGTGCCGTCGTACTTGGCGGCCGTGACGATCGCCGCCGCCTTCTTGGCGTCCCCCTTGCCGTAGTTCTCGGTGCCAGCAGTCGAGTAAAACGGCGTGTTCTTGGCGTAGTGGCTGCTATCGGTCGTATAGAACTTCGCGTCGCCAAATCCGGCGCCCATCATGTCGGCATTGTTGAGCCCCGCCTCCACCGCCTGGCGCAACTGGAGATTCGCAAGCGGCCCCTGCTTGGTGTTCAGCACCAGGTACGGAAATCCGAACGGCGCGGTGAGCACGGCCTTTACGCCGGCGTTGCCCTCGAGCCTCGAGTACGATTCGACCGGCAGAAGATCCGCGAATTGGTACTGCCCCGAGAGCGTTCCCTCGACGCGCGTATTGGCGTTGGGCACCGGAACGAAGCGCAGCTCGTCGAGTAGCGCCTCGCGCTTGCCGGCATACCCGCTCGGCGCTTCCTTGCGGGCGCTGTATCCGTCGAAGCGCACCATCTGCACATACTGATCGGGCTTGCGCTCCTTGAACACGTACGGCCCGGTGCCGACGAATTGGGTGAGCGGGTTGGCGATCGAGTCCTTGGCCATGATCGCGGCAAAGCCGGAAGGTAGCGCGAAGTGCGCGAGCAGCGGTGCGTACGGCCGGTTGAGCGTGATGACCACCGTGTTCGGGCCTTTGGCCTCGAGGGTCTTGATCTCCTTGGCGATGGCCTTGCCGCGCGGCGCCATGTCCATCCAGCGCTTCAGCGAGACGACGACATCGTCGGACGTCATCTCCTTGCCGTTGTGGAATTTGACGCCCTTGCGCAGCGGGATCGTGTAGACGATGCCGTCCTTCGAAATCGTTGGCATGCTCTCGGCCAGCATGGGCGCCACGTTCCAGTTCGCATCGAAGGTGTACAGCGGCTCGTACACATGCTGCATGATGGTGCCGACCAGGTCGGCGGTCGACGCCATGGGGTC
>DASZZK010000083.1:0-13161 GCA_035544975.1 Casimicrobiaceae bacterium
CGGATTCAACTCCGCCGGCATCGCCAACGCCGGCGGTGCCGGGCGACTGATCGCGGAATGGATCGTCGGCGGTGAAGCGCCGATCGACTTGTGGGATGTCGATATCCGGCGGTTCGCGCCCTTGCACGCCAACCGCGCGCACCTGCACGATCGCACCGCGGAGACCCTGGGTCTGCATTACGCGATGCGTTGGCCGCGCGAGGAGCTCTCCACGGTGCGTCCGTTGCGGCGTTCGCCGCTCTACGACCGGCTGAGGGCCAAAGGCGCGGTTTTCGGAAGTAAATTGAACTGGGAACGCGCCAATTATTTTCTGCCTGCCAATGTCCCCGGCACCGCCGAGCCGCCGCCGACCCTCGGCACGCCCGGCTGGCTGCCCTTCGTGCTCGACGAGCAGCGCGCGGCGCGAGAAGACGTCGTGGTATTCGACCAGACTTCGTTTTCGAAGCTGGTGCTCAAAGGGCGTGACGCCCTCGCGGTGTTGCAGCGTCTTTGCGCCCGGGATCTGGACGTCGCGCCCGGCCGAATGGTGTACACGGCGATGCTGAACGACCGCGGCGGCTTCGAAAGCGATCTGACGATTACACGCATTGCATGGGACACCTTCTTCATCCTGACCGGCTCCTCACAGGCAACGCGCGACGCCGACTGGATCGGCCAGCACATCGCGGAGAATGAGTTTGCCGCGCTGGTCGACGTCACCAGCGCGTACTCGATCATCTCGGTCATGGGACCGAAGTCGCGCGAGCTCCTCGAGCGCATCTCCGCGGACGATCTTTCCCGCGAGAGCCTTCCCTTCTCCGCCACGTGCGAAATCGACGTCGGCTACGCGCGTGCGCGGGCAGCGCGGATGAGCTATATCGGCGGCGCCGGGTACGAGCTCTGCGTTCCCACCGACCAGTGCGTGACGCTCTACGACGCCCTCCATGCCGCGGGTTCAGACCTCGGCTTGCGCGACGCCGGGTATTACACCATCGACGCACTGCGCATCGAAGCCGGCAGGCGAGCGTGGAGCGCCGAGCTCGGCCCCGACGAAACACCGTGGGAAGCAGGACTCGGCTACGCAGTCGCTCTGGACAAGAGCGCGGAGTTCATCGGCCGCGCTGCGCTCCTGCGCCAACAGGCCGAGGGTGTGCGCAAGAAGCTGCTGCTGTTTCTTCTCGACGATCCGGGCGCATTTCCCTGGGGCGGTGAGCCCATCCTCATGGATGGCATGAGCGTCGGTGAGCTGACCTCGGCCGGCTACAGCCGCAAGTACGGGCGCGCCGTAGCCATGGGTTACGTTCGCGCAGATCGCGCGCTCGGCGATGAAGCCTGGCTGGCGGCGAGTTACGAGATCGATATCGCCGGCGAACGCTTCGCGGCGACCCCTCGGTTCAAGCTGGATTGAGTCGCTCCGGACTGATCGCACGCGCGGTCGTGGACGCGCGGGCCTGCTTATGTTTTCATTGCCTGGTAACAATCGCCGCCGCTGCCTCGAGCAAAAAAATGCCGCACCGTTACACGACGCCGCCCAATCGCGGTCGAACTGCGACCAAGGCCGCAGGCACGACCGGTCAGGTCCAAAGCCTGACCCGCGGCCTCTCCATTCTCGAAGCGCTCTCCCACGCCGAGGCGGGCCTCACGCTGACCGACCTCGCCCACCGCGTGACGCTGCCGGCGTCGACGACCCATCGCTTGCTCTCGACGCTCGAGAAAATGCGCTATGTCTATCAGGCCGGCGATCTCGGGCTTTGGTACATCGGCTTGCAGGCGTTTGTGGTCGGCAGCACTTTTCTCGCCAACCGCGACTTTGTCGCCCAGAGCCACGGTTACATGCGGCGATTGATGGAACAATCCGGCGAGACGGCGAACCTGGCGATCCTCGACGGCACCGAAGCGGTTTTCATCTCGCAGGTGCAATGCCACGAGATGATGCGAACGCTGGTCAAGCTTGGCAGCCGCGTTCCGCTGCACGCGTCGGGCGTCGGCAAGGCGATCTTCGCGTCGCTGCCCGACGAGCAGATCGATGCGATTCTAAAGGTCATCGGATTGCCGCGCATTACCGAGAACACGATCGTCGTGCCGGAAACCATGTGGGCCGCGCTGCGCGTCATTCGCCAGCGTGGGTATTCGTTCGATGACGAAGAACACGCGCGCGCGACGCGCTGCGTGGCGGCGACGGTCTATGACGAGCACGCCGAGCCGCTCGGCGCGATCTCGCTCGCCGGACCCTCATCGCGCCTTTCGGATGAACGCATCCGGCAACTGGGGCCCATCGTCGCTCATACCGCGGAAGAGCTGACGCAGAAGCTGGGCGGCAAGTGGCCGCATCCGTACTAATTTTGTTGACTATGGCGAAAGTGCTTGACGCCCAGGATCCATAGTGCCGTCGAGCGGCTAGCGACGCCTTTCCATACGGGCGGCGCGACGCGCCAGGTCACGACTCGGCGCCGGCTGCCACCGCGACAGTAACAGGTCGGCGGCCGGCGCGTCGTTGCATACCAGAACCATGTCGCAGCCCGCCGCCCGCGCGGCATCGGCGCGTCCGACGACGTCCCCCGCGGTGCCGGCGCCGGCCATCGACAGATCGTCGCTGAAGATCATCCCGTCGAAGCCGATCCGCTCGCGCAGGATCGTTCGCAGCCAGACTTCCGAGTATCCCGCGGGCCGCGGATCGATCGCCGGATAAACGACGTGCGCCGGCATGATGCCTTCGATCCCATCGCCGATGAGCGCGCGAAACGGCACCAGGTCGTCCTTTTCCAGCAGCGCGAGCGAACGATCGTCGACCGGCGTTTCGGCATGCGAGTCGGCGGTAACGAAACCGTGGCCGGGAAAGTGCTTTCCGACCGCGGCCATGCCGCCGGCGCGCAGTCCGCGGCAAAGTGCGCCGGCGAGTTGCGCGACCGCGTCGGGATCGCGATGGAAGGCGCGATCGCCGATCACCGAGCTTTGTCCGTGATCGAGGTCGAGCACCGGCGTGAAGCTGAAGTCGACGCCATGTGCAGCGAGCTCTGATGCTATAAGCCGCCCGCACCGCTGTGCTTCGTCGATCGCGCCGGGAGCGTCGCGATCCCAACGCTGACCGAGTGTGCGCATCGGCGGGAGATCGCTAAATCCGTCGCGGAATCGCTGGACACGGCCACCCTCGTGATCGACCGCGATCAGCAGCGGCGGATCACGCAAGGCGCCAATCGAATCCGTGAGAAGATCGAGCTGCCGGTGCGATTCGTAGTTGCGCGCGAACAGGATAACGCCGCCCACGAGCGGATGCATCAGGCGGTCGCGATCCTCCACATTCAGCTCGATGCCGACGATATCGAGCATCACCGAGCCGCGCGCAAGTTGAGTCATCGATAGCGCTGGTGTGGAAGTCGGACCTGACAACGCGCGCCCGGCTCCCTAGCCAACGCGCACCGCAACTTCGCGCAGCAACGCCTTCATCTGCCGCACGGCCTCGCGCAAGCCGACAAACAGCGAGCGGCTGACGATCGCATGGCCGATATGCAACTCGCCCACGCCGGGAAGCGCGGCGACCGGCTGCACGTTGAAGTAGTTGAGCGCGTGTCCAGCGTTGAAGCGCATGCCGAGCGCGCGGACGGCCGCGCCGGCATCGCGGATCTTGGTCAGCTCGGCCACGACCGCGGAGCTCTCGCGATCGCGCCCCTTGGCGTGAAACGCATGCGCATACGGCCCGGTGTGTATCTCGCAAACCTTGGCACCGATCCGCGCCGCAGCGTCGACCTGCTCAGGAAGCGCATCGATGAAAACGCTGGTCACGATGCCAGCGTCGGCGAGCTTCGCCACCACCGATTTGAGCCGCACCTCCTGCCCGGCGACGTCCAAACCGCCCTCGGTCGTGATCTCTTCCCGCCCCTCGGGGACCAGCATCGCCATCTCCGGCTTGAGCGAGCGCGCGATCTCGACCATCTCGTCGGTCGCCGCCATCTCGAGGTTGAGCTTGATGTTCACCAGCTCGCGCAAGCGGCGCACGTCATGGTCCTGAATGTGGCGCCTGTCCTCGCGCAGATGGACCGTGATACCGTCGGCGCCGCCAAGGTGTGCCTCGACGGCCGCCCACAACGGGTCGGGCTCATAAGTGCGCCGCGCCTGACGGAGCGTCGCGACATGGTCGATATTGACGCCAAGCTCGATCATGAATAATTGTCCTCGTCGGTGATCTCGTCGAGCACCTGAAGATCGCGCACCACGCGCCGGCTGAATATGGCGCGGCGCTCAAGATAATAGTCGAGAACCTCGCGCATCAAGCGTTTGGCTTCGATGGCGGCGTCCGGCGCGCTGAAATCCTGCTGCGCCAGCGCCAACAAGGTGGTGCCGCGAACCAGCGGATAACGCCGTCCCGGTTCCGACACAACGGTGCGCGGTCCGCGATCGAATGCGTAATAGTATCGTGCACCGGGCTCCACCGGCAGGCCGCTGTCGACATCGTGGGTCAGCGGCAGCGCGTAACCGAGCTGGGCGAGGAGCTGAACCTCGAACTGGCGCAGCGCCGGGGCCTGCTCCGCTCCGCCGGCGAGTTTGGAGAGCGTGCTCTGGTAATCGCGAAAGAGCTGCGGATGCGCATCTTCACGCGGCAGCATCTTGAGCAGCAGCTCATTGAGATAGAAACCGCAGAGCAGCGCCGAGCCGGTGACCAGCGGCAAGCCGCCGCGCCATTCGGCCCGGGTCAGCGTCTTGATCTCGCCGGCGCCCGACCACGATAGGGTCAGCGGCTGGAACGCCTGCAGGACGCCGCGCAGCTCCGAACGCGGACGTTTTGCGCCCCGCGCCACCAGCGCAACGCGGCCATAATCCGCGGTGAGCGCCTCGACGATAAGGCTGGTCTCGCGGTAGGGATGCGCATGCAGCACGAAAGCCGGCTGATCGTCGCGTCGTTCGCGCGCCGTTCTCATCGCTCGCGTCTCATCGTCAATATCCCAGCTGGTCGAGCATGCGCTTGTCGTCGGCCCAGCCGCTTTTGACGCGAACCCAGACTTCGAGAAAGACCCTGCCTCCGAACAGGCGCTCCATGTCGCGGCGCGCGGCGCTGGCCATCGCTTTCATGCGCAAGCCGCCCTCGCCCACCAGCATCGCACGATGGCTCGCCTTGTCGACGTAAACGGTGGCGTGGATACGGCGAAGCTCACCCGCATGCTCGAACGAGTCGATGCCGACGCTGGTCGAATACGGGACTTCCTCGCCGAGGGCACGGAAGATCTTTTCCCGGATGTATTCCGAGGCCAGAAAACGCTCGTCGCGATCGGTGAGCTCGTCCTCCGCGTAGCGAGCGTCGCCCGGAGGCAAACGGGCCGCGATCTCGGAGCGCAAGTCGTCGAGCTGCCAGTGCTTCTCGGCGCTGATCGGGACGATTGCGGCAAAGTCGCGGGTCGACGAGAGTTGTGCGAAATAAGGCAGGAGCGACGACTTGTCCTTCAGCCGGTCGACCTTGTTGACTGCGGCGATGACCGGCACGCCGGTGGGCAACAGTGCCAGCACTGCCCGGTCTGCGTCGGTCAGCCGTCCGGCTTCCAGCACCACGACGATGACATCGATCTCGCGCAGGCTTTCGCGAACCGCGCGATTCATTCGATCGTTCAGGAGCGATCCATGCAGCGTCTGATATCCGGGCGTGTCGACGAAGATGCATTGTTCTTCCGGCGTCGTCACGATGCCCAGCACGCGGTGCCGGGTCGTCTGCGGCTTTTTCGAGGTGATGCTGATGCGCGCGCCCACGAGCGCATTGAGCAGCGTCGACTTGCCGACGTTGGGACGTCCGACGATGGCGACCTGACCGCAGCGAAAAGCGGGCCCGGACGCCGCATCGCTTGAAGCGCGATCTGGGAGACGGTCAGCCGCGGGCCGCTTGCTCATAGGCGTCGGCGGCGGCGGCTTGTTCGGCGGAGCGGCGGCTCGCGCCGGCGCCGGTTGCCTCGATACCGAGGGCCGGGATGCGGCATACGACTTCGAAGGTCTGCAGGTGCGCCTCGCCTCTCACGTTGACGATCGCGTATTCGGGCACCGGGATGCGCTTTCCCTGCAGCAGTTCCTGCAATCGCGTCTTCGGGTCTTTGCTGAGCTCGCCCGGGTCGAGGCAATCCAGCTCCTGCTTGTACACGCGAAGAATCGCCTCTTGCGCGGCGTCGAATCCTCCATCGAGCAAGATCGCACCGAACAGCGCTTCCAGCGTGTCGGCGAGGATCGATGGCCTGCCGGCGCCGCCGCTCTTCAGCTCGCCCTCGCCCAGTCGAACGGATCGGCCGATCTCCAGCGAAAGTGCCAGCCGGTGCAGCGTCTCCTTGTTGACCAGGTTGGCGCGCACCCGGGACAAATCTCCCTCTGCAATCTCCGGGAAGCGACGATACAGGGTCAGGGCGATGGCGCAATTGAGCACGCTGTCGCCAATGAATTCGAGGCGCTCGTTGTGATCCGCGCCGAAACTGCGGTGGGTCAAAGCCTGGCGGAGCAGCTCCGGTTGCCGGAAGTCGTGACCGAGCGCAGGGAGCCGGTCGCTGGACATTGAAAAAACGCGCCTACTTCGTCGCCGTGGCCTCGAATTCGAGCAGGAGGCTTACGTTGCCGACGAGGTGTAGCGTTCTTGTCCATGAGGCAGTGGCAACAAGATTATTCCCTTCCTTGCTAACCTCGATGTCGCTGCCTTTCACGGAATCGATGTAGTCCGCGCTGGCCTTCAGATCGAAATCACGGCGAAACTGGTAGAGCGAAAACCCCTGCTTTGCATCGTCGAGCGTTTTAGCCATGATTTTCTTGACCGTGAAGTACTCGATGTACGGCGGCAGCATCCGAAATCCGATCATCACGACTGCCACTGTGACAATGGCCGTGAAGAGGAAGCCCGTCATCGTGAGGCCGCCTTGTCGATTGCGCATATTCTCTCCCATCACCGAATGCTGCTGCCGATGCGCTTGAACGCCAGGCTGCTGATGTCGTCCCAATTGAACCAGATGAAAAACGCCTTGCCGCGGATGTGATCGTCGGGAACGAAGCCCCAGTAGCGGCTGTCGTCGCTGTTGTCGCGGTTGTCGCCCATCATGAAGTAGTTGCCGGCGGGCACCTTGCAGGTAAATCCTCGGTCATTGTAAACACAGTTCTCCCGTCCGGGGAACTGGCGCACGTTGTGTGGATAGACCGGTTGCATCATGGGATTCTGGGCGATCGCATGCTCGCGCTCGGCCGTCCGCTCCAGAAACCGCTCCGTCGTCGCATAGCTCAGGCCCTCGAGGTAGCCATAGACGCCGGCAGGTGTCTGCGGCCAGGGCGTACCGTTGACGGTAATCTTCTTGTCTCGGTAAACGACCTCGTCTCCGGGGAGCCCGACCAGGCGTTTGATGAAATCCTGCGATGGGACGACCGGATATCGAAACACGATGACGTCGCCACGTTCCGGCTCGCCGAGCGGAATGATTTTCTTTTCGATGATCGGCAGCCGAATGCCGTAGGCGAATTTGTTCACCAGGATGAAATCGCCGACCTCGAGTGTCGGCCGCATCGAGGAGCTCGGGATCTTGAACGGCTCGGCAACAAACGAGCGCAGCAGAAAGACGATCAGCAGCACCGGGAAAAAACTCTTCGGATACTCGATCCACCACGGCTCCGGTTCGCCAGCGGGGCGGTTTCGCGCCAATAGCACGCGGTCGGCCAGCGCGATCATCCCGGTCGCGACGGTGAGCAGGAAAAGTATCAGGGCGAAGTTCATGAATCGATGCGTCTCGCCCGTCGTCGCTCGCTGAAGATACGCCGGGGATCGGCGCTCGCCGTAGCGAAGTGGCGATATTCCCATAAGCGCGAGTGGCCGTATGCCTTAAATCCACCCGCCCGCTCCGCGAAGCCGGTGTTCGGCCTCATTTGTCACCGACCTGGAGAATGGCGAGGAAGGCTTCCTGCGGGATTTCGACGCTTCCCACGGCCTTCATGCGCTTCTTGCCGGCCTTCTGCTTTTCGAGCAGCTTTTTCTTGCGCGTGATGTCTCCGCCATAGCATTTGGCGAGCACGTTCTTGCGCATCGCCTTGACCGATTCGCGGGCGATGATCTGCGCGCCGATGGCCGACTGGATCGCCACGTCGAACATCTGCCGCGGGATCAGCGAGCGCATCTTGGACACGACTTGGCGGCCGCGATGCTGCGCGACCGAGCGATGGACCATCACCGACAGCGCATCGACCCGCTCGCCATTGATCAGGATATCGAGCTTCACCACGTCGGCAGCGCTGAACTCCTTGAACTCATAGTCGAGCGACGCGTAGCCGCGTGAAACGGACTTGAGCCGGTCGAAAAAATCCATCACCACCTCGGCCAGCGGCAGCTCGTAGGTCAGCATGACCTGGCGGCCCAGATACTGCATGTTCTTCTGTGTTCCTCGACGCTCGGTGCAGAGCGTTATCACCGGCCCCACGTATTCCTGCGGCGTCAGGATCGTAGTGGTGATGATCGGCTCCCGGATCTCCTCCACCCGGGACAGATCCGGAAGCTTCGACGGGTTCTCGATTTCCAGCAGCGTTCCATCGCGCAGCAGCACCTGATAGATGACTGTCGGCGCGGTCGTGATCAGGTCCATGTCGTATTCGCGCTCGAGCCGCTCCTGCACGATGTCCATGTGCAGCAGACCGAGAAAGCCGCAGCGGAAACCGAATCCCAGCGCCTGCGATACTTCCGGCTCGTAGTGCAGCGACGCGTCGTTGAGCTTCAGCTTGTCGAGGGCGTTGCGCAGCGCTTCGTACTGATTGGACTCGACCGGATAGAGGCCGGCGAACACTTGGGGCTTTACGTTCTTGAATCCCGGAAGCGCCGCCGCGGCGGGCCGCGCGGCGAGCGTCACCGTGTCGCCGACCTTGGCCGCGTGAATTTCCTTGATGCCCGCGACGATGAAGCCGACGCCTCCCGCCGAAAGCTCGTCGCGCGCGACCGCTTTGGGGGTAAAAACGCCGACCTGCTCGCAGTTGTAAAGCGCACCCGTCGCCATCAGCAGAATCTTGTCGCGCGGCTTGAGTGTCCCCTGCATCACCCGGACCAGGATGACCACACCGACGTAGTTGTCGAACCAGGAATCGATGATCAAGGCCTGCAGCGGGCCTGCAGGGTCGCCCTTGGGCGGAGGGATGCGCGCGATGACCGCCTCCAGGATATCGTCGACGCCCTCGCCGGTCTTGGCGCTGGCGAGGATCGCATCGTGGGCGGGGATGCCGATGATGTCCTCGATCTCGGTGATGACCCGGTCGGGATCGGCCGACGGCAAGTCGATCTTGTTCAGCACCGGCACCACCGTGACGCCCTGCTCGGTCGCGGTGTAGCAGTTGGCGACCGTCTGCGCTTCCACGCCCTGCGATGCGTCGACGACCAGCAGCGCACCCTCGCAGGCGGCGAGCGAGCGCGAAACCTCGTACGCGAAATCGACATGACCGGGGGTGTCGATCAGGTTGAGCTCATAGCTCGAGCCGTCGCGCGCGACATAGGTCAGCGCCGCCGTTTGAGCCTTGATGGTAATGCCCCGCTCGCGTTCGAGGTCCATGGTGTCCAGGACCTGAGCTTCCATCTCGCGGTCGGCGAGGCCCCCGCAGCGCTGAATGAAGCGGTCGGCAAGTGTCGACTTGCCATGGTCGATGTGCGCGATGATCGAGAAATTGCGGATGTGCTGCATTGAGCTCATTGGGCCTTGTTGTTCCGGCCCATTCAAAACAAAGGGGCACCGCGAAGTGCCCCTTGCCCTCATTTGGCCTCGTTTGCCCTCAGTTGTCTTGGGCTGGCTCTTTGCTGGCTTTTGCGCCGGAACAGCTTGAATTTTAGCCGATTTCGCTCATCAGCGCGAATTTGCGCCGGTATCGACCAGAAACGCTGTCACCAACGCGACATCGATCCGATGACGGCAGAGCTCACGTTCCCCGGCAAGCAAGACCGGGACGCTGTCGCCCCACCGTTTTTCGAGGACAGCGTCGGCATCGATGTCGATTTCCTCGATCGCCCATCCAAACCTTGCCGCAAGCGGTGCCAGCGCTTCGCGCATTTCATCGCACAGGTGGCAATAGGCCCGAACGAGCAGCGTCAGGCGCCGCGGGTCGGTTCCGATGGTCCCCAACTCGATTGCGTCAGCCCAAGCGTCACTCGCCACCGCTGCCAAGCTTGATCGTCGAGTAAAACTGGCGCTCTCCACGCCTGAGCAGCAGGGTCACGGAACTGCCTTTCTCCACCTTGGCGATCTGGGCGTTGAGTTGTTCCGCGCTTTTCGCCTCGATGGTCGCACCGCGATTGATGAGGGCGAGGATGACATCGCCGGACTGAATGTCGCCGCGCGCCGTTGCGCTGACTTCCTCGACGCCGACGCCATTCTTGATGTCGAGCTCTTTTTTCTGCTCTTCGCTCAAATCGGTCAGCACCATGCCCAAGCGATTCGGCTTGGCCTTTTCCTTGTCCTTGCCGCCGGATGTCCGCCGTACGGGCTTGGCGCCTTCGTCTTCCTTCAATTCGGCGACGGTGACGTTGACGTCCTTGCTTGCACCCTTGCGCCAGATCTGCAACACGATGCGGGTGCCCGGCTTGACCGCAGTGATAATGCGCGGCAGCTCGGCGGACGAGTTCACCGTGCGTCCATCGGCCTTGACGATGATGTCGCCCTGTTCGATACCCGCCTTGTCGGCAGGGCCGCCCTTCTCGACCGAGTTGACGAGTGCGCCGGAGGCCTTCGCGAGGCCGAACGCATCGGCGGTTTCGCGGCTGACTTCCTGGATCTGCACCCCGATGCGGCTGCGCGTCACCCGGCCTTTTTCCTGGATCTGTCGGGTGACGTTGATCGCCACGTCGATCGGAATCGCGAATGCGAGACCCATCGACCCCCCGGTCCTGCTGTAGATCATCGAGTTGACGCCGACCACCTCACCCCTGAGGTTGAACAAGGGACCGCCGGAGTTGCCGGGATTGATTGGAACATCGGTCTGAATATAGGACACCAGGTTCTCGTTCGGCAGCTCACGGCCTTTGGCGCTGACAATACCTGCGGTGATCGTATTTTCGAGCCCGAAAGGCTTGCCGATCGCGGCCACCCATTCGCCGACCTTGAGCTTGTCGGGGTCGCCGATGGTCACTTTGGGCAGGCCGGTGGCATCGATCTTCAGCAGAGCCACGTCGGTGCGCTTGTCGGTGCCGACAACCTTGGCCTTGAATTCGCGCTTGTCGGTCAGCTTGACCGAGACTTCGCTCGCGTCATCGACGACGTGGGCATTGGTCAACACATATCCATCCGCGGACAGGATGAATCCGGATCCGGTCGATTGCTGCTCGAAGTCGCGCGGCCGGGGAGCGTTTCTCGGTATTTGCCCGAAGCGGCGGAAAAACTCGTAAAACGGATCGTCCTCGGAGAGCTCCGGCATGATCGAACGGCGGGATTTTTGCGTGACGTCGATGCTGACCACCGTCGGACCCTGTTGCTCGTAGAGCTCGGTGAAGTCGGGCAAGCCTTTTCCCACTTGCGCGGGCGCGGCGGGAGAAAACCAGAGGACGCCGACCAGGGCGCCCAGCGTTGTCCAGATGCGCAATTTCATTTCCGTTTTCCTAGCGAAAAGCCAAAGTTGTCGCTCGCGCAACTCATCGATGCGCGACCGAATAGGCGATTTGCCGAACCGTCGCGCCGGGCGCCTCGCCCAGGACGGTGATGAGATGATCGTCGAGCTGCCTGCTGTAGACGTTGATCCCGCCCTGTTGCGACAGGCCGACCGGCTGCGGCGTCGGCGGCACCGGCTCGACGAAAACCGAAACCGCGACCAGCCCGTCGGAAAATACCAAGTGTGCTACCGGGGCGCTTTTACCGCGCAGCGTCCGGAAGCCTTCGACGACCTTGGCGAAGCCCGCGGGGAGATCCTTCACCACCCATCCCGTCTCCTGGGGTTGCACCTCGCCCGGAGGCGACTCCCGCACCTGCCAGCCGGTCGGCAGTGAAGAGAACGGCGGTTTGACCAGTTCGCGGTCGAGCTTGACGCCGATCTGAATGTCGGTGAATGCGAACTGCTCGATCGGCTCGAACTTTTCGTTGAGCAAGCGCGCCTTGAGCAGCAAGCCGCTGGCGATGTCAGCCCAGAACTTGTGGCCATATCGCAGCCCATCCTTGGGCTCGAAAATGAAGGCCTGCGTTTCCAGACCGGCGATGCGGGCCAGCTCTCCCTTGCGGAAAAAATAATGCGCGGCGAGCGCATCGAGCTGTTGCGGAAGCAGCGACGGGAACGCGTTGCGGAAAGATCGGGGTTCGATGCGGATAATCTTGGCGTCGGGGTAGTAACAGCGGACCAGGTCATTGTTGCGGATGACCTCGCGCGCCGGACCGTCCAGGTTGGTCAGCTTTTCGAATTCGCTGCCGGACTCGAGCAGATGGACCAGACGCGAGGTTTCGACCCTGCCGCCGTGCTCGTAGACGATGGTGCCGACGTAATTGAGACTGCGCGCGGCGCCCGCCGCGCGCTGGAGCCAGGCGGCGGCATCCTGCCCGTAAACGGCGGGGACAGCCACCAGCGACGCCACGACGAGCCCGGTCCGACAGCCGACGCTGACGAACCCAGCCAACCCGCCCGACCTGCGGCGTGAAGCCGCCGGCGTGCTACGGGCGCGCATCCGGGTCGGTGGCCGCGACTGCGCGAAGATAGGGCCTTGCGCCCTGGATGGCCGTGGTCGGCGAGTATTCCTGATGCACCAGCAAATACTCGTTGTTGACGACCGGCCGGGTGTCGGCCGCGCGCACCGTCGCCGCCTGTCTCGCCGTTGCCAGCGCCGCCGGCAGGGTTCCGTCGCCCATCGGCAGAGTGGTCATCGCCACCCATCCCACGATGCTGATCGCGGCGACCGTCGCTGCCGCGGCCCAGGCCATCGCCGCCGGAGCGGGACCTCGTCGCGGCGGCGCCAACACCGTGGGCTCCTCCGCAAATCGAGTCGCGAAGCGTGCCGCAAAGCCCGGCATGATCGCGCTCGAGCCGCGAAGCGCGTCGCCGATCATGTGGTAGCAAACCCACGTCGTGATCGAGCTTCCGTCCCGAAGGCGCGTACAGACGCCCTCGATGCGCTCGACCTCGAGCTCACCATCCGCCAACAGCGAGATCTCCTCCGCCTTCACCACCGCGCCGGCAGCGACCTCGTCGCCCGGCGCAACCTGCAATTTGCCCATCACCATCTCCGGTCCTTGTCGGTCCCCA
>DASZZK010000084.1:0-3052 GCA_035544975.1 Casimicrobiaceae bacterium
ACGAACGCCTGTATCGTCCCGACCCATCGAACGGGGCTCGCCGCCTGACGGGCCAACGCCTCCCGAATGGCGTCGGGAGCCGCAGCGCGCGCGACGTCGACGTTGTGCAGGACCGCGGGATGGGCGTCGCGCACCGGCACGCCGACAAGGTAGGCGGCCAGCTTTTCCGCCGCCGGTCGCAGCAGCTTGCTGTGAAACGGCGCACTGACCTGCAACAGCAATCCGCGCTTGGCGCCTCTCGCCTTGGCGGCCACTATCGCGCGTTCGACGGCCTCCTTGTGGCCCGCGATCACAACCTGGCCGGGAGCGTTGAAGTTTACCGCTTCGACGCTTTGCGTCTGCGCCGCTTCGGCGCACGCCGCAACCACTCCTTCGTCGTCGAGTCCCATGATGGCGGCCATCGCGCCTACTCCCTGCGGAACCGCGTCCTGCATCGCCTGCGCTCGAAAACGCACCAACGGCAGTGCGTCAGCAAACGAGATCGCTCCCGCCGCGACCAGCGCCGCGTATTCGCCCAGGCTGTGCCCGGCCATCACCGAGGCTTTGGCGCCGCCTGCGGCACGCCAAGCGCGGTAAACCGCGACGTCGGCGGCGAGCATCACCGGTTGCGTATTGACGGTCTGGTTCAGTACTTCAGCAGGGCCGTCCTGCACCAGCGCCCACAGGTCCTGCCCGAGTACCTGACTCGCTTCGACAAAGGTCTCATGCACAACAGGGTGCTCGACATAGCCTGACATCATGCCGACTGCCTGCGAGCCCTGCCCTGGAAATACTAGGCCAAGTTTCATCAACGTCGATCAGCTTGATTCGAAAGCGCGCGGCGCGCCGTCAACGCCAACGCAGGAGCACCGAGCCCCAGGTGAAGCCGCCCCCGACGCCGACCAGCATCACATGATGCCCCGCCTGGATGCGGCCATCGCGAACGGCGATGTCGAGCGCCAATGGAATCGATGCCGCTGAGGTGTTGGCGTGCTCGGCGACGGTGCTCACCATCCGCTCCATCGGCAGGACGAGCTTTTTCATGGTCGCTTCCATGATCCGGCTGTTCGCCTGATGCGGGATCAGCCAGTCGATCGCGCTCGAAGGCAGATGGTTTGCGACAAGCGCTTCCCGCGCAACCTCGGCCAGCACCTTGACGGCGAACTTGAACACCGCGCCTCCGTCCATGTGCAGAAAAGGCGTGCCCTGGATTTCGCCGTTGGCGACACCGCCCGGTACCGAAAGGATATCGCGATAACGGCCGTCAGCGTGGAGATGCGACGACAGTATCCCGGGCGCGTCTGATGGCACAAGCACGACCGCGCCGGCGCCGTCGCCAAAGAGGACGCACGTTCCGCGATCGTTCCAATCGAGTATCCGCGAATAGATTTCGGCGCCAACCACGAGCGCATTCCTCACCGCGCCGCTCTTGATCATCAAATCGGCCATCGCCAGCGCGTAGACGAATCCGCTGCAAACCGCCTGAACGTCGAACGCCGGCCCGCTGCTCGCGCCGAGCTTGGCCTGCAAAATGCACGCCGTCGAAGGAAAGATCATGTCCGGCGTGGTGGTCGCGACGACGATCAGGTCGAGGTCGGCGGGCGCAACGCCCGCAACCGCCAGAGCCTTGTGCGATGCGGCCAGCGCCAGATCGCTGGTCTGTTCGCCCGGCGCCGCAATGTAGCGTTGACAAATGCCGGTGCGCGAGCGCACCCATTCATCGCTGGTGTCGATCCGGCGCGCGAGCTCGGCGTTGGTCAGGACCTGTGCGGGCAGATAGCCGCCAGTGCCGACAATCCTGCTATGCATCGTTCGAACCCGGAATGTCGAGTGCGACGACGGCCGGCATCGGCATCGCCGCGAGACGCTGCGCAATGCGCTCCAGCACACCATGTACCACTTCGGCGTAGGCCTTTTTGAGCGCGTATCGAAATGCAAGCACGTCCGCGTGGCCGTGGCTTTTGACGACCACGCCCTTCAATCCTATGAGCGTCGCCCCGTTGTAGCGCCGCGGGTCGACGCGCCGTTTGAACGCCGCGAGCACCGGCAGCGCGAACAAGCCGAGCAGCTTCCGCATCGGATTGCGCGTGAACTCCTCACGCAGGAAGTCCGCAAGCATCAAGGCCAATCCTTCCGAGGTCTTGAGCGCGACGTTGCCGACAAACCCGTCGCAGACGATGACGTCGGTCGTTCCCTTGTAAATATCGTCGCCTTCGACGTTGCCGTAGAAATTGAGGTCGGAAGCCTTGAGCAGCTCCGCCGTCTGCTTGACCACGTCATTGCCTTTGATGTCTTCCTCGCCGATGTTGAGCAATCCCACCGTCGGGCGCTCGATGCCGTCGACGGCGGTAACCAGCGCGCTGCCCATGACTGCGAACTGGACCAGTTGCTCGGCGGTGCAATTGACGTTGGCGCCAAGATCGAGCGCGGTGGTCACGCCTTTGCGCGTCGGGAGCTGTGACGCGATGGCCGGCCGGTCGATGCCTGGCAGGGTCTTGAGCACAAATCGCGAGATTGCCATCAACGCCCCCGTGTTGCCGGCCGACACGCACGCCTGGGCGCTGCCGTCCTTGACCAGATTGACGGCGATGCGCATCGATGAGTCTTTCTTGCCGCGCAGTGCGCTTGCCGGACCTTCGTGCATTTCGACGACTTCGGTCGCGGCACGGACGGATATCCTGTCTGCCGCGGTGGAGCGAATGGTCCTCAGCACTTTGCGGATGTCCTCGTCGCGACCGACGAGGATAACGCTCGCGTCCGGCGTCTCCTCGAGAAACCGGATCGACGCAAGGACTGTAACGGGCGGGCCGTGATCGCCACCCATCGCGTCGACGGCTATGCTGATGCGCATCGGTTCAGCGGCGACGCGTCGGGAAGTCAATCAATCGCGCGCTGCTCAGCTGGCAACTCGGTTGGGCCGCAGCGCACCGCGAACATACACCGTGCGCCTGAGGCACGGAGCGGGACTACTCGTCAGCCTTGGTCTTGACGACCTTCTTGCCGCGGTAATATCCGCTAGGGCTGATGTGATGGCGAAGATGAACCTCGCCGCTGACCGGCTCCACCGCAAGGG
>DASZZK010000085.1:0-2183 GCA_035544975.1 Casimicrobiaceae bacterium
CCGCTTCATCGAAGCCACTCCGCGGTCCTCGCACCTGGAGGTCGGCGTCGCCGGAGAGAAACTGCACGCCGAGCGCGAGCTCGTTGACTGCGGCGCCGGTGATGAGCTGCACGGCGTAGCCGAGCGCAACTCCGAGCGCGATGGCGAGCACCGACAAGCTGCTTCGCGTCTTGTTTTGCGCGAGCGAACCGGCGAGCATGGCTCGCGCCGCGGATAGCCTTGCCTTCCACATCGTCAACTCGACGTCGGAGCGCGCAGCCCCGCGAGCGTCAGCCGCAGGATGCGGTCGCACGTCTGCGCCGCCACGGGCGAATGCGTGACCAGCACACCGGCGGCGCCATGGGCCTTGATCTGCTCGCGCAACAGTCGCAGCACCTGGCCCGCGGTTTCCGCGTCGAGATTGCCCGTGGGCTCATCCGCAAGCACAAGACGCGGTCCGTGCACCAAGGCACGCGCGATCGCAACCCGCTGCAGCTCGCCTCCGGAAAGCTCGCGCGGCATGCTTTCGCCGCGCCCCTCGAGACCGACGCCGGCGAGCATGCTTGTCACTCGCGCGTCGGCGTCCGAGCCGGTCATGCCGAGCAGGGACAAAGGCAAGGCAACGTTCCGGGCGACCGTGAGGTAGGGCAGCACATGAAACGCCTGAAACACGAAGCCGAGATGCTTGCGGCGAAGCACGGTCAGCGCGTCGTCGTCAAGCGTGGTGAGCTCGACGCCGTCGAGCTTGATCGAACCTCGGTCAGGGCTATCCAGACCTGCCACGAGATTGAGCAGCGTGGACTTGCCGCTGCCCGACTCGCCCATGACCGCAACGTAATCGCCGGGAAAGAGCTCCAGATCGACATCGGCGAAGACAGCGCGCGGCGGCGGCCCGGCGTAGGATTTGGTCAGTCCATGGACCACCAGCATAGCTGCGAGCGTAACGGCCGCGCGATGCAGTGACAAGCGGCCGCGCGGCTCTGCGCGCGCGCCCGGTCGGCGAGAGCGTCACGCGGCTCCATAACCCGCACAGGCAGGGCGCTAGCCGACCCGCTTAGGGCAGCGCCGAATCGCTGCCTGACTAACCCGGGCCCGGCTTTTCTCCGGCCTTTTTCGCCGCCGAATAAGCGACCGCGAACGCGCGGCTTTCGTCGCCGCTGTATTCTTTGTACGCGTTGTTGAACGCCTTGAGAAAGGCTTGCCTCTGATGCGAGTTGTATTGGTCGGTCTGGGCCTTTGGCAGGTCCGCAACGGTGTTGTAAGGCATGAGTGCCTCCTTGCGTGGGTGTCGGGCGCGTGGCGCGCGTAGAGGTAAACGCCAGCCTACCGCTGCTCGAAAGGGCCTATGCCTCCGAGCGCGGAAGGCCTCGCGGTCGCGATCGCCGCCAGAGCGACGATGGCTTTCGCGTCAATGCGTCGAGCTCTGATCGTGCTTGCCGCCCGGCGTGGAAACACGCGACACGGTTCGCCCGATCGTCGTCGGGTCGTCATTGCGGGCGAGGTCACCCAGTGACACGATGCCGACCAGCCGCTTGTCACTATTGACGACCGGCAAGCGCCGGACCTGGGCCTTGCCCATGTTGCGCGCCACATCGTCGATTTCATCGGTGTCGAAGCAGTAGAGAATTTCCTTGCTCATGACTTCGGCGACCTTGGTGTCCGCCGACTTGCCTTGAGCTACCGCGCGGATGACGATATCGCGGTCGGTGATGATGCCGACCAGCCGATCGTTGTCGCCGACCGGCAGCGAACCGACGTCGACGTCGGCCATCAGGCTTGCCGCCTCGCGGATGGTTTGATCGGGGCTCAACAGGCGTACATCGCGAGTCATTATTTGGCTAACTTTCATCGGTTTGCCTCCATGTCTACGACCTGCGGGCAACGTGTCCGCAGCGGCGCGGCCCGGAGGGAAGCCTCTGGCAGCGCCGATTTTGCTGTGACAGCATCAAGAGGGGGATGTTCAGGGGATCCGCTATCGCGCGCCGGCGACGCCTCAGGCCGTTGTGATCGCACACTTACGGGCAATGCCATCCCCGGCCATGACCCCGCGCAACGGACCCAGCCCGGGGAGGAAGACTCCAGGCCACGCTGCGAAGGCGCAATTCGCTAAGCCTTGTAGGCAATGACTTCGATCTCGACTTTGGCGTCGATCATCAGCGTCGCCTGCGTCGTCGATCGTGCCGGTTTGTTCTCGGAGAAGAATT
>DASZZK010000086.1:0-2046 GCA_035544975.1 Casimicrobiaceae bacterium
CGAGCCCCGAGCGATATCCGGCGCCTTGAGCGCGGCGCGCAGGCGGGTGACGACGTTGACGCCCTTGCCGAGCAAGGTGTCGAGTTTGGTCAGCTCCAGATGCCCGGGGCAGAGCATGACGCCGCTGTCGGTGATCTGGGCCACATCGCCTAGTGGACGCTGGCGCATGAAAAACGAATAGACCGAGTCGTCGGCCAATCGCGGACGTATGCCGAAGATGCCGGACAAATGCGCTTGCGGATCCAGATCGATGCCCAGGGGTCGCTGCTTGCGCTGCGCGATCCCGGCCAGAAGATTCAGTGAGGTCGTCGTTTTCCCGACACCGCCTTTTTGATTGAATACCGCGATAACCGTCATAGGCGGATTCTAGAGGATTCGACGGCGCACGAACGTCACCACGATTTCGGCCAGGATCACCACCACGAAAATCGCCAGCAGGATCGTCGCCACGCGGTTCCATTGAAACAGATTCAAGGCCGAGTCGAGGATCATGCCGATACCGCCGGCGCCGACCAGCCCGAGGACCGCCGACTCGCGGACATTGATGTCCCATCGAAACAACGCAATCGACCAGAATGCTGGCTTGACCTGCGGCCAGTAGCCGAAAGCCAGGCGCGAGAGCCAGGGCGCGCCTGCCGCGTCGAGCGCTTCGATCGGACCGCGAGCGGTTTCCTCGATTGCTTCGCCGAACAACTTGCCGACGAAGCCGATCGAGCGGAACGCAATCGCCAGCGTACCCGCCAGGGCGCCGGGGCCGAAAATTCCCACGAAAAGCAGCGCCCAGACCAGTGAATTGACCGATCGCGACGACACCAGGATCAGCTTGGCAAACAGGTTCAGCGGCGTGAAAGGGCAGATGTTGCGCGCCGCGAGCAGGCCGACGGGGACCGCCATCATCAGCGCCAGCAGCGTTCCCAACGAAGCGATATGGAGGGTCTCGGTCAGCGCCGCGTGGACGCCTTGGGGGTAGTACGCGACGTCGATAGGCCACATGCGGGTGAGAAGGTCGGCCACCTGCTCCGGCGCGTCGGTGAGGAATTCGGGGATGATCTCGACGCTCCGGAGCGCGGCCGCAATCGCCGCCCCGACAAGCAGGTACACGGTGAAGCGCGCCATTCGTTGCGCGGGAGTGAAGCGCCGCCAAATCCGAAGCGTGAGCGGCTCTGGTGTTGCCATCTTGGGCGCCACTTCAGTCGTCTTCCAGGTGCTGTTCGCGGTGGGAGAGGGTGCCACGTTCGCGCCGTCTGAAAATATCCGCGAGCGAGAATCCGTCGATGAAGATCGCGCGAACGTAGGTGGCGAGGATTTCGCCGGTCATGATGAGCGCGATGATCGAAATCAGAATCGCGCACACGTAGTCGTAGTCGAACCGCTGAAACGCGGCGAACAGCGTGCCGCCGATGCCGCCGGCGCCGACGATGCCGACCATGGTCGAATTGCGCAGGTTGGAATCGAGCTGATAGGTGCAGAAGCCGATGAAGCGGGCGAAGACCTGCGGCAGGACGCCATAGGCGATCACGCTCATGAATGATCCGCCTGTCGCGCGGACGGCTTCTACCTGTTTCAGCGAGATTTCCTCGATCGCTTCCGCAAACAGCTTGGCGGCGAATCCCACCGATGCGACCGCAAGCGCAAGAATGCCAGCCAGTGCGCCGAAGCCGACTGCCTTGACGAACAGGATCGCCACGATGACGGGGTGAAACGAGCGCGCGGCGACGATGATCAGCCGCGCCGGCCAGCTTGCCCATGCCGGCATCAGATTCCTCGACGCACAAAGCCCGATCGGCAGCGACAGCGCGATGCCGAGGGCCGAAGCGAGCACCGCGATCTCGAGGCTTTCCTCCAGGCCCTTGAGCAGCAATTCCCAGCGGGCGAAACTGGGCGGAAACATCCGCCCAAAAAAATGACCTGCGTTATGAAGCCCGACCACGACCCGCTCCGCGGAGACGTCCATCTGCGCCGCCGCATACACGACGTACGCCGCCAGCGCGATCCACGCGGCGCGAGCGCGCCAGTCAGGCGGGAACGGGGTCGCGCGAGAACTCG
>DASZZK010000087.1:0-1700 GCA_035544975.1 Casimicrobiaceae bacterium
GCGTCCTTATTTGCGCGCGGTCGGCGCCATGCCGAAAACGCTAAGGCTAAGGGGATATCGAATGAGCGGCGACGAGGTCGAGCCCGTCGAGCTCTGCCATCACCGCTTCTCCCTCGATCAAGGCGTACGCGATGATCGACAGCAAGAGGGCGACCCACAGTCCTGTGATGACGTGGTCCAGCGAGAACCAATATCGCTTGCACCTCTCGGTCGGCGCGTCCTCGGTCCAGGCAATTTGCTCGCCGGGATCGCGCGTCGGCTGCCGCATCAGTTCGGACCCGCATTTTTGGAGTGCGCGGGGCCCTCCGCCGCGATGGCCTCGCTTGAACGGGGCGAGCAGCGACGATGCTCCGGCGACACTCGCGGAGCTCTCCACTTTACAGGCGCGTATGCGACGCCTCCCGGCGACATCAACGCGTCTCCACTCGCAAGCGCCATGCCAACGACGGGCAGCAGAAGACCCTGTTCTGGAACAAGGAGTTAACAATCTTGCCCCGGTTCGGTGTCCCGGCGACTTGCACCGTCGCAACGCAGCAATCCTTTTTACTGCACTGTTCCCGCGCGTTGAGGTCGTGCTCTCAGACGCCTCAAGCGAGGGAGAAGTAATCTTCCCAAGGGTCCAAGGGCTTACAAGGCTTATCGCGAAATACGATGATCTCTATCAGCATATTCAATTGGACTTCCCGCGCGCCAATGGCCATTGTGATTTGGTGCAATGCAACAATGTAGTGTAAGGCCGGTCTTACCGTTGGATGTCGAGCATTGGCCATCCGCCGATTCGACAGACCCGCACCGCGCAATTTTGCGTGGATCGTCGGGCGCGCCGAAGCAATAGAAAGTCTCGGCCGCTCGAGCGCCGCTGAAAGCGACGCTAAGCATCATCGACGGGCCACAAGCCTTGGTCGACCGCCAACTATGAAAAAAAACCTTGCAGAAGATCGTGCTCAACCTGTCGCCACGCCGCAAAAAGCAAAGAAGCCGATCGGGCTTGCGCTGCAGGGCGGAGGCTCGTGGGGTGCTTACACCTGGGGCGTGCTCGACGTGCTCCTCGCCAGCCGCAATATCTCCATCGCTCAACTGAGCGGCACCAGCGCCGGCGCCATCAACGCTGCGATCGTCGCCAGTGCGCTGGCCCAAGGCTCACCGGCGCAGGCACGAAAGTCGTTGCGCGCGTTCTGGTTGCGGGTCGCGGATCCGGCGCTCGCCGACCTCGCGCGCAAAATCTGGGGGCCGGCGGAACGCAGCTTGCGCCAGTCGTTCGGCGCGTGGCTGTTATCGAGCGGTGCGGTGACGCCTTACAACTCGAATCCGTTCGGCATCAATCTGCTGCGCGATGCGATCGAGGCACACGTCGACATCGACGCGATCCGCAGCAAGTCGTCGCCGGCGCTGTTCGTCACGGTGACCAACGTCAAGACCGGGCTGCCGCGCGTCATTGCCAACGATGCGATGTCGATCGATGCACTGCTCGCGTCGGCGTGCGTGCCCGAACTGTTCGAGGCAGTCGAGCTCGACGGCGAGCGCTACTGGGACGGCGGTTACTGCGGCAACCCGACGCTGTGGCCGATGATACACAGCGGGCTCGCGGACGACCTGATCGTCGTTCAGCTCGCGCCCGAGTTTGCCGAGGTACCGACAGATGGGCTCGCAATACGGCGCCGCGTCGGCGAGATCATCTTCAATTCGAGCCTTGTCGCCGA
>DASZZK010000088.1:0-2283 GCA_035544975.1 Casimicrobiaceae bacterium
GCTTAGCCTTCAGGCAATTGTTCACGAAGTCCTGGCGCGCCTTGCTTTCGAGTTTCTTTTCGGTCGCCTGCGCCTGGCAAGTCGCCATTTTGGTCTGCTGCGTATTCGCCTTCGGCGCCGCCTTATCGTCCGCGGCGAACGCCGGGCCGCAGGCAAACATGGCAAGCAGGGCGAGGGTCAGAATTTTTTTCATGGCAGTCTCATGGGCGGGGTTTTTGGGGGTTTGCTTAAGGGGGTCGGGACGAGTCTACGACACGCCGATTGCCCGAAGCAACGATTTCGGTAATCCTTTCGCGCGAGGTGTCGCATATTTTTATCATGCACCGCAACATGCGGTCAGGCAGTTTCGCGTTAAAATCACCCAAATTTTTGAATTTTCACGGAAAAGCTCATTTTCAGCGGTCTGCCATGATCCTCATACTCGAACCCAACGCCCGTCCGGAAAGCACCGAATACAAGGTCCTGACCGGCCAGCTGGACCGGCTTCCCGGGATCCAGTATCGGGTTCACCGCGAGGTTGGCGCCGAGGTGACGCTGACCGAGATCTACCTCATCGGCAACACCGGTGCCCTGACGCTGGAGCAGATGCAAGTCTTGCCGTGCGTCGAGAAGGCGGTGCGCGTTTCGGAGGCCTATCGCGTCCTCGGCCGGCACAAGCAAGGCGACGACCGACCATCGTCCTTCGACTACAACGGGGTCAAGTTCGGGCAGGACAGCCTCCACGTTTTCGCCGGCCTCTGCGCGGTCGATTCGCCGGAGTCGGTCGACGCGATGATGAAGGCGCTCTCCGATCATGGCCAGGTTTGCACCCGCATGGGCGCGTACAAGCCGCGCACCAACCCTTATGCATTCCAGGGATTCGGCGCCAAGTGCCTGCCGTACGTGTTCGAGCTCGCAGGAAAGTACGGCATCAAAGTCATCTCCATGGAGGTGACGCACGAGTCGCACGTCGACGAGATTCGTGCCGCCCTGCAGGCGACGGGAAATCCTACCGGCGTCATGTTGCAGATCGGTACGCGCAACACGCAGAATTTCGAGCTGCTGAAGCTCGTCGGCAAGCAACAGGAATTCCCGGTTCTGATCAAGCGGGGTTTCGGCATCACGCTGGACGAGTCATTGAACGCTGCGGAATACCTCGCGTCGGAGGGGAACCGCAAGGTCATCTTCTGCCTGCGCGGCATGAAGACCAACATGGGCGACCCGCATCGAAATTTCGTCGACTTCTCGCACGTCCCCGCGGTCAAGAGGCTGACCCGCATGCCGGTGGGGATCGACCCTTCGCACTCGGTGGGTAGCCGCTCGGCAGCGCCCGACGGGATCCTCGATTTGTTTCACGTCGCCGCGCAGGGTGTCGTTGCCGGCGCCAACATGGTGCTGGTCGACTTTCATCCCAACCCCGCCAAGGCATTGGTTGACGGACCTCAGGCGCTGCTCCTTTCCGAGTTGCCCCATTTTCTGGAAGACATCGCGCTGGCGCGGCAGGCATACCTGCAGCGCGCTGCTCTTGCGGCCCGGCACCGGGCAATGCAGTAACCGAACCGACGCTCACAAGCGGGAGGAACCGACGCAACCATGGCCTCGGAAGTCGAACTCAAGCTGACGATCGACCGTGAGTCGCTCTCGAGAGTGCGTAAGCATCCCGCCCTCGCCACGGTGCTCCGCGGTCGCGCTCGAACCTCGCGAGACGTTAGCACCTACTACGACACCCGCGCCGGAGAGTTGCGCGCGGCCGGGGTCGCGCTGCGCGTTCGAAGGAGCGGACATCGCTGGCTGCAGACGGTGAAGGGCGCCGGAGATCGGGTCGGCGCACTGCACCGGCGGCCCGAGTACGAATGGGTGATGCGAACGTCGCGCATCGACGCCCGCAAGCTAGCGACCACACCTTGGCGCGGCGTGTTCGAAGCGACCGCCGGGCGGCTGCGTCCGGTGTTCGTGACCGAGGTCGACCGCACCGCGCAGCCGCTGGCCTTTGCCGATGGTACGCGTGCGATGCTTTGCCTCGACGCCGGCGAGATCCGTGCCGGACGCAGGCGCGCGCCGCTGACCGAGATCGAGATCGAATTGGTGCAGGGCGAAGCGCGCCAGCTGCACGAGCTCGCGCTGTCCCTGGCCGCCGATCTGCCGGTGGCCATGGCTCAGTCGAGCAAGGCTGAACGCGGCTACGCGTTGGCGAGCGCCGCGCCGCGGGAGCCCGTGCGCGCGCGCAAGCTCGCGCTCGCGGCGGACGTTTCTACCGGCAGCGCGCTGGCCCGGTTTGGCAGCGATTGTGTGACGCAGATCGGC
>DASZZK010000089.1:0-3522 GCA_035544975.1 Casimicrobiaceae bacterium
CTTTGGCGACACGCTCGAGATTGCGACGTTCGGCCGCCTGCGCAATGAGAATGCACGCGCGCTCGAAATCGTTCGGCGCCGGCTCGCAACCTACGCGGCGCCGGGAGGAGCATGGGAGATCCGCGATGTATCGCAGACCGGCTATCGTCTGGTCGCGCCGATGACGATTATCAGCTCGATGACCCTTGGCACCCTGACCGCCATCCGCGGGCAAAGTGACGCACTATGGATGCTGGGCATCGTGCGGCGCATGAAGCGTCTGACCACCGACCGCGCCGAGATCGGTCTGCAGATCATCGCCAACAACCTGGTCGGTGTAGAACTAGCCGAACAGAAACGAGGCGACGCCGACTATTCGATCGATGGCGAAGTGCCCACCGTCAGCAGCCGGCGTTTCCACGGCCTGTTCCTGACCCTGAAAAAACGCGAGAGCGAATCCGCAGTTCAGACATTGATTGTGCCGGCCGGCGAGTATCAGCCGGGCAAGCGCCTGCGAATGAGTGTCGCCAAGACGTCCAATTCGATTGCTTTTGGCCGTCTGCTCGAACAGCAGCCCGATTGGATCTGGGCGACCGTCGAGTCGCTCGATCACGCGCACCGCGATGAGCCGGTCTCGCTAGCGCGCGGCGACTTGTAAGGCCCGATTCCTTGCTGCCTGGGTGCGCTTTGCACCGATCGCCGCCTGCGGCCGCCGTACGGCAATTCTGCATCCATGGTTGAACCAGCCTTGAAACTACGCTAGCCGATGGCGCCCGATCGTTACCGCGAGGTCTACGCGCAGCACCGATGGGAGGTTCCGGCCGAGTTCAACATTGCGACCGCGGCGTGCAGCCGCCACGCCGCCGATCGCTCCCGATTCGCGATGTATTGGGAAGACGAGTCCGGAGAGACGGCGGCGCTCACTTTCTGGGATCTGCAGCAGCAGGCGAACCGTCTGTCCAACGCGCTCGCGGCACTTGGCGTGGGCCGCGGCGACGCCGTCGCCATCATCCTGCCGCAAAGACCCGAAACGGCCATTGCCCATATCGCCTGTTATCAAATGGGCGCTATCGCCGTACCCTTATCTTTCCTGTTCGGTCCCGACGCGCTGGAATACCGATTGCATAACGCCGAAGCCAAGGTTGCGCTGGTCGATTCCGCATCGCTTCCGAATCTCGCGCCTATCCGTCAAAACCTGCCCTTGCTCAAGCATGCGATCGGGGTCGCGGGCGCTCGCGAGGCGTGGCTGCTGGAATGGGAGACCCTGCTGGCGAAAGCGTCGCGGGATTTTTCTCCTGTAACGACGCGAGCGAGCGATCCGGCGCTTCTGGTCTATACCAGCGGCACCACCGGCCCGCCCAAAGGCGCGCTCATGCCGCACCGCTGCCTGCTCGGAAATTTGCCGGGCTTCGTCTGCTCCCACGATGGCTTTCCACACCAAGGCGATTTGTTCTGGTCACCGGCGGACTGGGCGTGGACGGGCGGACTCATGGATGCGCTGTTGCCGACGCTTTATTTCGGACTTCCCATTCTCGGTTACCGCGGTCGATTCGACCCGGAGCACGCATTGGCGCTGATCGACAAATATCAAATCCGAAACACGTTCCTGTTTCCAACGGCGCTGAAAATGATGATGAAGGCCGTTGCCAAACCCCGCGCGCACTACGACATTAACCTGCGCTCCATGATGAGCGCCGGCGAAGCGGTCGGAACGACGGTATTCGCATGGGCGCAGGAATCGCTCGGCGTCACCATCAACGAAATGTTCGGCCAGACCGAGATGAACTACATCGTCGGCAACTCTCACACGCTTTGGCCGGTCAGGCCCGGATCGATGGGCCTGCCGTATCCGGGTCATCGGATTTCGGTGATCGATGACGATGGCAACGAGGTCGCGCCGGGCGATATCGGCGAAGTCGCGATTCATCGCATCGCGCCGGACGGCGTGCCGGACCCGGTGTTCTTCCTCGAATACTTCAAGAACCCTGAGGCCACCGCCAGGAAATTCGATGGCGACTGGAGCCGGACGGGCGACTTAGCCAAGCGCGATGAGGACGGCTATCTCTGGTACCAGGGCCGCGCCGACGACATGTTCAAGGCAGCGGGCTATCGCATCGGACCGTCGGAAATCGAAAATTGCCTGGTCAAGCATCCGGCCATCGCCAACGCCGCCGTGGTGCCGAGCCCGGACGAAACGCGCGGCAATGTGGTGAAAGCGTTCATCGTGCTGGCGGCGGGACACGCGCCTTCCCCCGCGCTGGAAGACGAGATCCAGCGCCATGTTCGGGCGCACCTCGCGCCGTACGAGTATCCCAGGGAGATCGAGTTTATCGACGCGCTGCCGATGACCACCACCGGCAAGGTTCAACGACGCTTGCTGCGGCAGCGCGAGACGGAGCGCAAGGCGCGGAGCGAGACCCGCTGACCTGCGGACCCGGTCGCGCGCTTTGCTGCAGGACATGGATATGTGGCTGACTCCCGCGCCCGCGGGGCGCGATCTGTCGCGCTAATGCGCTAGCGCTTGTCGCGGCCGGAAAGTTTTTCGAGGAAATGGCGATGCATCAGCACCCACACGATCGCCGGCGCGACCGTGGGCAGAATCAGCGTCCCGAACTGGTAGCAAAAGGCGATGACCTCGCGCTGAAAGGCGTTGATGCCGGTTTGTGACGACACCGCGGGTGGGGCAAGAATGGCGACGTTCTTCAGGAAATCGGCCACGACGCTGAACGTTTGAAACGGCAGCAGCACCACGAACCCGATCATCAGCATCCGCACCCGATGCGGCTCGCGCGCGGCGAGTATGAGCGCGGCGAGCATGGGCAATCCGAACGAGAACAACAGCACGTTGCTCTCGACCGATATCACCGCTTTGACGCCGGCAGGATTCGCCCCTTCCGCGGGTTTGAGCGAGGTGACGAAGGTGATCAAAGGCCCCATTTGCTCGACGCTTTTGACCCAGTCGAAGGTGCTGCGGGTGAATAGCTCCGCCAGCAACGCCACCGGCCATACCAAAAGCGGCGCGGCGAGGTACCACACCGCGAAAGTCAACGGCAACCAGGCGATGACCCGCAGCACGAACCGTGGCAGGGAATCAGAATCGGCGCGCATTGGTTTCAGGCGGTGGCCGCGGGCGGCTCGGGTGAAACCCGCGGCAAGGTGCGCACCCAGAGCAACCAGACGATGAGAACGTCGAGCATGATCAGCGCCTGCCAGACGTAGAGGTGAGCCCATTCGAAAACGTCGGAATTCCACTGACCGAGATAGAACAGGCTGATCACGCGGACGACGTTGAGACCCTGCACCGCGATCACGCCGATGGCGAGCCCCACGAGCTTGCGCTTCCACGGCGCCGGAAACGCGAGAATGGCCGCGACAAGCACGATGGTCGCCTCGACGCCGTTGCATCCTGCTTCGATCGAAACCGCAAAGCCGTTACTGGCGCTCTGCAGCACCTTGCCCCGCGACAGCACCTGCGGATCGAACAGCTTGACGATGCCTGCGCTCATCGCTGCCAGCGTGTTCGTCCACGGAACGACGAACCAC
>DASZZK010000090.1:0-3254 GCA_035544975.1 Casimicrobiaceae bacterium
ATGGATGAGAGCGGTGATGCAGACCACCACGCCGCCACCCGAGGCGATCTATCTCGGAGTTTGTATCGAGCGCAAGCTGGGCGACAGGCAAGCGGAGTTATCGTACACATCGCAGCTGCGCAATCGCTTTCCGGATTCCGCCGAAACCAAAGCCCTTACCACCGAGGCCTGCGAGTGACGGCGACACAAGAGCAAATGCCAAACGACGTCGATGATCTCGCGCCAGTCGCCGCGTCGGCCGGCCCCGGCGCACGCCTGAGGGCGGCACGCGAGGCAGCCGGGCTTTCACTCGACCAGGTGGCACAGCAACTGAAACTCGCGCCGCGGCAGGTCAAAGCGCTGGAGGAGGAGAGCTTCGGCGAGTTGCCGGGGCGGACGTTCAGCCGCGGCTTCGTACGCAATTACGCGCGCCTGATGCATCTCGACGCGCAGGACTTGCTGTCGCATCTGCCCGATGTTGCACAGGCGCCCGCGCTCGAGTCGCCGACGCTGCATTCGACTGGGTCGATGATCGCCGAGCTTCCCAGCGCAAGCGCATCCAGGCCCGGGCTCGGCCGCTGGCTGATCCCGCTGATTCTGATCGCCTGCATCGTTGCCGCGGCGGCGTACGAGTGGTATCGCGGCGGGCTGACGAACACTGCCGAACCCGCGCGAGCGGTCTCCGACGCGACAGACCGTCGCGCGCCGGCGGCGGCGCCGGTGGTCGCACTCCCCAATCCACTTGCCAGTTTTCCGCAAACCGCGGCCCTGCAAGCAACTGCGCCCCAAGGAACGGAACCGCAAGCCGCGCCGCCCGCCGCGTCGATGCGCGATTCGGTCGCCACTTCCGCCAGCGGCGCCGCGGTCCCGGCAAGTGCGGCGCCTGGCGATGCGACGCTGGTGCTCACGTATAAGGGTCCGTCGTGGACCGAGATCCGCGATCGCAGCGGGCAGATTATCGTCTCGCGGCTGGCGATGCCGGGATCGGTCGAACCGGTCAAGGGCGTGCCCCCATTCGACATCATCCTCGGCAACGCGCACGTCGTGACGCTGGTTTTCCGCGGAAAATCGGTCGACCTCTCGCCGTATATCCGGCAAAACGTCGCGCGCCTCACGCTTCAATAGACGATGGCGGGGACGATCCAGGCCGTCCGCGGCATGAACGACGTCCTTCCTGACGAAGCGACGCTGTGGCGCGTCTTCGAGGACATCGCGCGCGAGGTGTTCGAGCAGTACGGATATCGCAACATCCGAACACCCATCGTCGAGAAGACCGAATTGTTCGTGCGCGCGGTCGGCGAAGTGACCGACATCGTCGAAAAGGAGATGTATTCGTTCATCGACCACGACGAGCGCTTGTCGTTGCGCCCGGAGGGAACCGCGCCGACCGTTCGCGCCGCGCTCGAGCACAACATGCTCTACGACGGCCCCAAGCGACTCTGGTACAGCGGGCCGCTGTTCCGGCACGAGCGTCCGCAAAAGGGACGCTATCGCGAATACCATACCTTCGGTGTCGAGGCGCTCGGCTTCGCCGGACCCGATATCGATCTCGAGCAATTGATCATGGTCAGCCGGCTCTGGCGGCGTCTGGGCCTCTCCGGCATCACCCTCGAGCTCAATACCATCGGCTCGAGCGAGGAACGGCGCGCCTTTCGTCCGCAGCTCATCGCTCATTTCGAGCGCCACGTGGAATCGCTCGATGAGGATTCGAAGCGGCGGCTGCACACCAATCCGCTGCGCATCCTGGATTCCAAGAACCCGGCGATGCAGGCGCTGATCGAGGATGCGCCGAAGCTTATGGACGCGCTCGGCGAAGAGTCTCGCGCACTGTTCGAGAAGGTGCAGGCCGGCGCGCGCGACGCCGGCATCGACTTCCGCGTCAACCCGCGGCTCGTTCGCGGGCTCGACTACTACAATGCGACCGTGTACGAGTGGGTGACCACGCGGCTCGGCTCACAAAGCGGTGTCTGCTCGGGTGGCCGCTACGACGGCCTCGTCGCGCAACTCGGCGGCAAGCCAACGCCCGGATGCGGCTTCGGCATCGGCACCGAACGCGTGCTGATGCTCATGCAGGACGCGGGGCGCACCGCGAGCGATGCACCGGACGCGTACGTGGTACACATTGGCGACCGCGCGACGCGTCTGGCGGTGTCGGTGGCTGAAAGTCTGCGCGACGCGGGTCTGGCGATCGTTGTTCACGCCGGTGGCGGAAATATCGGATCGCAAATGCGCCGCGCGGACGCGAGTGGCGCGCGGTTCGCGCTTATCGTCGGCGATGACGAAGTGGCCGCCAACTTGGTCGCGGTCAAGCCCTTGCGCGATCCCGGCGAGCAGGTGGCGTTGCCTCCGGGAGAGCTGGCGATGCGAATCGCTCCCGCTCTGCTCGGCGCCAAGCATTTGTAATGGGCGTAGCCTCGCGTCCGCCCCGCTTCTCGCAGGAGCTTCGTGAGACGCTCCGCGACACCCCAACCTAGGAACCAAAATGGCAGTCTACGATCTCGAAGAACAGGAAAAACTCGACGACCTGAAAGCGTGGTGGGAGCAGAACTCCAAATACGTCAGCGCCGCCGTCCTCGTGGTGGCACTGGTGGTCATCGGCGTGCAAGGCTGGCGCTGGTATCAGCGAACGCAGGCCGAGCAGGCAAGCGTGCTCTACCAGGCGGTGAGCCAGGCGGCGCGAGCGAACGACGTCTCCAAGGCAAAAGAGCCCGCGGCACAGATCGTCGACCGCTTCGCCCGCACTGCCTATGCACCGCGCGCTGCGTTGCTCTACGCCAAGATGCTCTACGACAGCGGCGACAAGGCGGGGGCTCGCGCGCAGTTGCAGTGGGTCGTCGATCACGCCTCCGGGGATGAGCTGAAGACGATCGCGCGCTTTCGCCTGGCTCAGGCAATGCTCGATGAAAAACAATATGACGACGCTCTGAAGACACTCGACGTCAAGACCGACGACGCGTTCGCCGGCCTGTTCGCCGATCTCAAGGGCGACATTCTGGCGGCGGCGGGCAAGAACGCCGAGGCCAAGTCAGCGTACGAGACCGCGCTGGCCAAGATCGACCCGAAATCGCCCTACCGTGCCTTCGTGCAAGTCAAGTTCGACGCGCTGGGAGGCGCGCAATGACCGGCACAGTCAGGCGACGATGCGCCTCGCTGATCGCGTTGGGTGCGCTGATGCTGGGCGGTTGCCAGTCGCTGCCTTCATGGATGACGTCGTTCCCTTCGATCCCGGCACCGTCGCTGTCCTGGCTGGGCATCGGCCGCAGTGCGCACAAACC
>DASZZK010000091.1:0-6808 GCA_035544975.1 Casimicrobiaceae bacterium
CGAGTCTGGACCGGCGGCCGGTCCGGCTGCCGGTCATCGAGGACTTCATCACCGGCGACGGCCACGCGATGCATTTGAACGAGCGCAAGCGTGGCATCGACGCCGCCGATCCGATCATCCTCGACGTTCGCCACCTGGGAAAAGACTTCTACTCACGCGAGGGCTTATTCGGGCGGCGGAAGTTCGAGGCGGTCAAGGATGTCTCGTTCAAGCTGCCGAAAGGCAAGACGCTGGGCCTGGTCGGCGAGTCGGGCTCGGGCAAGACCACCGTCGGCCTGACCTTGATGCGGCTGCACGAGGCGTCAACGGGCGAGGCCTTGTTCGAGGGCAAGGACATCCTCTCGATGTCGGCGCGGCAATTCATGGATTACAAGCGACGGATCCAGATCATCTTTCAGAATCCTTACGCGTCCTTGAACCCGCGCATGATCGTCGGCGAGACCCTGACCGAGCCGATGAGCATTCACGGCATCGGCGCCTCGACGCAGGAGCGGACCGACCTGGCGTTCGAAATGCTGCACAAAGTGGGATTGCCCGAGGTTTCGTTTTACAAATATCCGCACGAGTTCTCGGGCGGCCAGCGGCAGCGCATCGCGATCGCGCGCTGTCTGACACTCAAGCCGGACATACTGATCTGCGACGAGTCGGTGTCGGCGCTTGACGTCTCGGTGCAAGCGCAGGTGCTGAACCTGCTCTCAGACCTGCAGGACGAATTTCACCTGTCGTACATCTTCATCTCGCACGATCTCGCGGTCGTCAAATACATTTCTGACGAGATCATGGTCATGACGCAGGGAGCGATCGTCGAAATCGCCAACTCCGACGACATCTACCGGCATCCCAAGCATTCTTATACGCAGAAGCTCTTGTCTGCGATTCCCAAGGGCTGGCACCATGGAAACTGAGTGGAAACTGAGTGGAAACTGATGCGGGCACGCGCGGCGGTCACGCAGCGCGCGATCCGGCTTTGACCCTCGACGGGCCGCGTCCGAAGGCGGTTCCTGCTCCTACAGCGTGAACGCCATCTCGCTCACGACCGCGCCGGGCAGCCGCATGTTGCCCACGTTGCGCGAGCGATAGCTGTTGGCGTCCACCACCAGCTCGCGCTCGGACGTCAGACCGACCAGGCGATCGCCGAGCAGGCGGAAGAGGCTATCGTCGAAGCGCATGACATTGACCGGCGCGACGATCTTGCCGTGCTCGACCCAGAACGAGGCGAAGCGCGTCATGCCGGTCATGCGGCATGCCGGCCGGTCGGAGAAATTCAGGTACCAGAGATTGCCGATGTAGAGGCCGCTGTCGAGCGCCGCCAGAGCGTCGGAAGCGCTCAGCGTGCCGCCGGCCATGTCGAGCGACTCGGGCATCTCCGCCGCATTGGCGCCGTTGGTGGGCAGCGAATACTCCTTCGCCGTGCGCGGGCTCACCAGCGAACCGACCAGCCGCCCCTCGCGAACCAGCAGCACTGCGTCCGGCCGAGTGAATCCCTCGCCCTGAAACGCCGGCGCGACGCCATCGACGGTGTTCTCGGTGAACCCGACCGACGGATTGAACGCTGCTTCGCCGTCCTGGACGCGAAAGAGGCAGCTCTGACGGGTCGCCAGCGCGCGGCCGGAGAAACCGCCCCAGGAGAGCATTCCGGCGATCTCCTCCATCGCTGTCGGCGTGAGATAGGCGCGGTAGCTCCCGGGCTCGAGCGAGCGCGCGGGCACCGCCAGCAGCGCGAGCCGCTCGCGGGCATCGTGCATCTTGGCCGCAAACGCGCCCGCCGACCAATCGAACCCGCCATAAGACGTCTTCACCGCCTTGTCCGCCCGGTGATACAGGCTCCACTGCAAATTGAAGCTCGTCACTTCGTGCCAATTGCGTTGACCAAGCGAATTGGCGAAGCCGCGATACACCGGTCCCGCGGCGTAGATGCCGACCAGATCCAGCCCCGCCGCGGCGTCGAGAACGTTGGCGATGACCTCCTCGGCTGCCGGTAGCTCAACAGACTTCACCGAGCGGCTCGACTCGACGTCGGTTGCGTAGCTCAAGTGCGGATCGTCGGGCAGCTCGGACAGCGTTTCACGGAGCCAGGAAAACGCGGAAGCGACCGACACCCGGTCGCGCGCGAGATCGCCCGACAACGCAAAACAAAGCTCCGCGTGACGTTTCCCCCGAATCAGATGCAGGCGCAGATAGCGCTGGAGGACGCTGCCTGGCTGACGGATTTTGCCGCGGTTCATGCGCACGAAGTCGGACGCTTCGGCATCGAAGGCGCAGGTGTAGATCTCGCCGGGCGCGAGCGATCGATCGAGCAGCGAAGCAAGCTCGTTGAAATAAGTTTCCATGTTCACGCTGGCTTGCCCTTGCCCATAAAAGGATAGGGCGTAAGCTTCATGAGTCACCGCCGAAAACATCGACCGCAGCGAACACGCACGCCGGCGAAGCGTGTCCGACGCGGATCAGCTGCGAAGGCTCGCCCTTGCCGCAGTACGGCGTACCGAGCACTTCCAGCGTCGATTCATCGCCGACTTGTTTGAGGCTGCGCCAGAAGTTCGCCGAGATGCCGCGGTAGTTGGGATTCTTGACCACGGTGGTGATCTTGCCGCCTTCGATCAGCTGGCCCCATTCGCAACCGAACTGGAATTTGTTGCGCGAGTCGTCGATCGACCACGAGCTGTTGGTGCTCATGAGCACACCATGCTCGATGCCGGCGATCATTTGCTCGAACGTGGAGTCGCCCGGCTCGATGTTGAGGTTGGCCATGCGATCGATCGGCGGCCGGTTCCAGCCGTCGGCGCGGGCGTTCGCCACGCCGGCGACGCCGGCGCGCGTCTGGGAAATCGCCCCGCCCAATGGGCGTTCGAGAATGCCGTTTCGGATCAGGTACGCCCGCTCGGCGCGGGTGCCGTCATCGTCGAAGGCATAGCTCGCGAGCTCCTCGGCGCGGGTCGGGTCGAACGTAACATTCAGGAGATCGGACCCGTAGCGGTAGCTGCCGAACATGTCGAGCGTGACAAAGCTCGTCCCGGCGAAATTGCGCTCGTCGCCCAGAATGCGATCGAGCTCGAGAGGGTGGCCGATCGACTCGTGAATCTGCAGCACCATCTGGTCGGCCAGCAGCAGCGCATCCATGACCCCGTGCGGACAGTTCGGCGCGGCGAGAAGCTGCAGCGCCTGGTCGGCGACGCGGGCTCCGCTGCCGACGAAGCGGAAACGGTCGAGCATAGCCTCGCCGCCCTGCTGCGCAAGGCCGCGGTAGCCGTTGAGCGTGCGCATCTGGGTATCGCCGTCGGCATGCGCGGTGACCGTCAGGTTGGGCATGACGAAGCGAAAGCGCTGGCTGACTTCGCCGCCTTCGCTGGTCAGATAGACGTGTTCGGCAGTTCGCGTCTCGACGCTCGCTTCCCAGTCGACGATGCGCGAATCGCACCCGGCCGCGCGCGATTCGTTGGCGAGAAGCTCGTACCACTCGCGGCGCGACCAAGGCTGCACACTTGCCTCGGGAGATGCGTATTCCCCCCGTAGCGCCGGTCTGGGCAGGGTTCTTGAATCGATCAGCGAGCGCGAGGCGCTGGTACGCGCCCACTCCGCCGCGCGGTCGAGCGCGGCTTGCAGGCCGGCGCGCGACAGGTCGCTGGTGGCAGCGTACCCGTACCCGCCGCCAGCGTAGACGGTGAGCATGGCGCCGCGGTCGAGCGACATGGACGGAGGCTGAGGAACATTCTTGCGCACGCAATAGTTCTCGGCGCGCTCGTCGACCATGCGCAGCGACCAGAAGTCGGCCTTGCAATCGAGCTGCCTGAAGTCGGCATGGAGAGATTCGGTCATCGTGATCTTGAACGCGCGGCGGGGAATGCGCCTTGATGGAAGGAGCGGGAAAGGGCGAATTATCGCGCGATTGGGGTCGGGGGCGATAGCGAGCGCCGGGTCGCCGGGCAGCGCGTGCCAGCCTAGCCCTTGCTTGGCAACAAGGGCTGCGCCGCAAGCGCCGTGAGGGCGGCGCCGGTCACCCGGGTAATCCGCCAGTCGGGCAGGATTTGTGCGCCGAGCTGCTGATAGAACCCGATCGCTTGCGCATTCCAGTCCAGCACCGTCCATTCGAAGCGCCCGCAACCGCGCTCGACCGCAAGCCGCGCAAGGTGGACTAAAAGGGCACGCCCGTAACCGCGGCGGCGAAAGGCCGGCCGCACAAACAAATCCTCGAGGTAGAGGCCGCGGCGGCCGAGAAAGGTCGAGAAATTATGGAAAAACAGCGCAAAACCGGCTGTTTTGTCGCCTTCCCATGCCAAAACAACCTCGACCGGGGCACGGTCCCCGAACAAAGCGCGCTCGATGTCGTCTTCGCTTGCCACGCACAAATGCTCAAGCCGCTCGAATTCGGCAAGCCCGTGAATCATTTCCAGAATCGCCGGAACGTCGGCGCGCGTGGCGGGCGCGATATGCAGCACGCTCATCGGCGGTCCGCGGCTGCATCTCGCGCGGTCAGGGGCTCGACGTCGGCGCTTGTCGCCCGGCAATCGCCGGCGTGGAACGCGAGGTCCGGAAAATCAGTGCGTTGGGCGGGCGTCGTCGGCATCGTTTGCAGATTTGCAACAATCTGGGCACGGCCATTGTAACTTCCACGACTTTTCGTTGCGGCCCGAATCGCGCTTGCTGTAATGTCGAAAGCGCTAGCCGAAAGGTAAACATACATCCCGCTCCGCATCACCTCGGGGCCATGTGCGTCAGCGACCAAATTACGGGGGATATGCAATGAAATTCAGACCGAAAAAACTATCTTTGGCCCTTGCCCGGACCTTCAGCGCCGGTATGGCGGTGACGTTTGTTTCCGTGGCCTATGCACAGACGCCGCCGTCGACGCCACCCTCGGGAACAATCGCGTCGCCACCCGCGATCATTCTCGCACCGACCCAGGTCACGGGCTCGCGCATTCCATCGCCGAACCTCACCAGCACGAGCCCGGTGACGCAGGTCACCGCGACCGACATCAGGATCGAGGGCGTCAACAACGTCGAGAACCTGCTCAATAACCTGCCGCAGGTATTCGCCGACCAGGGTGGCAACATCTCCAACGGCTCCTCGGGCACGGCGACGGTCAATCTGCGAAACCTCGGCGCGACCCGCACCCTGGTGCTCGTCAACGGGAGGCGGTTGCCCGCGGGGAGCCCCTCAGGGGGAAGCGGAGCATATGCGACTGACCTGAATCAAATTCCCGCGCCGTTGATCGAGCGCGTGGAAATCCTGACCGGCGGCGCGTCGGCGATCTACGGCTCCGATGCGGTCGCGGGCGTCGTGAACTTCATCATGAAGGAGAATTTCCAGGGCTTGCAGGTCCAGTACGACACCAGCGGTTACAACCACCGCCAGCACAACGGTGTTGCCGATATCATCCGCGGCCGCGCCGCCACCAACCCGGCGCAGTTCGCCGTGCCGGGCAACGTCGATTACGACGGCACAATCTATGACGCCAGCATCACCATGGGCAGCAACTTCGAGAACAATCGCGGCAACGCGACGCTGTTCTTCCATTACAAGAAAGACCAGGCGCTCCTGCAGAAAGACCGCGATTTCAGCGCCTGCAACCTCGGCTCGAATTCCACCGGCTTCACTTGCGGCGGCTCGTCGACGTCTTTCCCGGGCCGCTTCTTGAACAGTCATGGCTCCTCCGACCCTAACTCCAACAAGTCATTCACGATCACCGATGCCAATGGCGGGGTGCGGCCGTTCTCCTCCTCTCTTGACCAGTTCAACTTCGCTCCGTACAACTACTATCAGCGCCCCGACGAGCGCTATGGGTTCAACGCGTTTGCCCACTACGACGTCAACGAGCATGCGCGCGCCTATGGGGAATTCAGCTTTAACGACGACCATACCGTCGCGCAAATCGCGCCGAGCGGCATCTTCTTCGGCGGTGTGGAAGCCTTCCTTAAGAACGACAATCCGATGTTGTCCCAGGCTTTCAAGGACGCGTTCGGCATCACCGCGACGACGCCCGGGGACGTCCTCATTGGCCGCCGCAACGTGGAGGGCGGAGGGCGCCGGGACGACCTCCGCCATACGTCGTTCCGCGGTGTCGTGGGTGTAAAGGGCGACATTTTCAAATACTGGGACTACGACGTCTTCGTCCAGACCGCGAAGGTGATCTATGCGGAGAACTACTTTAACGACTTTTCGATAGTGCGCATCAACCGCGCGCTGGACGTCGTGAGCGACGCCAACGGGCAGCCCGTATGTCGGTCGGTGGTCGACATGACCGATCCCAATTGCGTGCCGTACAACATCTTCAAGCTCGGCGGGGTGACTCCCGCGGCCCTTACCTACCTGCAGACGCCGGGTTTTAAGAAGGGCTCCACGCAGCAAGCCGTGCAGGGTGCCACCCTGACCTCGGATCTGGGCAATTACGGGGTCAAGATGCCATGGGCGAAAAGCGGCGTTGGCGTTGCGTTCGGCGTCGAGCGCCGCGTCGAGAAGCTCGATCTCGTAACGGACACGGCGTTCTCGACCGGCGACCTCGCGGGACAAGGCGGGCCGACCATCGGTCTTGCCGGCCAATTCACCGTCAAGGAAGTCTTCGCCGAAGTAAAGGTGCCGATTATCGAAGGGGCGCCGTGGGCGGATCTGCTCAGCGTGAATGGCAGCTACCGGTACTCGGACTACAGCACCAACCACACGACCGACAGCTACGGTCTCGGTGTCGAGTGGGCCCCGGTCAAGGCGGTGAGGCTCCGCGGCAGCTACCAGCAGGCGGTGCGCGCCGCGAATGTGGTCGAGCTGTTCACCGCGCAGGGGAACGCACTATTCAACCTGGACAATGGGGATCCCT
>DASZZK010000092.1:0-4031 GCA_035544975.1 Casimicrobiaceae bacterium
TCTTTCACCGCCGTTGTTGCCATGCGGACTCTCTTCGGAAGGATCGTCGCGTCCCTCGCCGAACGGCATTCCGACCGCCTTCAGCAACGTGTCGAGCTCCTCGGTTTCAAGCTCCTGCATCTGCCCCCGCTTGAGTTGCGGCGGCATGTTGACCACGCCGTAGCGCGTGCGGATCAGCCGGCTGACCATCAAGCCAAGAACCTCGAACATCCGCCGCACTTCCTTGTTGCGCCCTTCGGGCAGAACAATCTTGTACCAATGATTCGCGCCCTCGCCGCCGCCGTCGGCAAGCGCGAGCACCTTCGCCGGCCCGTCCTCCAACTGGACGCCCTCGAGCAGTTGTCGCTCTTGTTCCGGCGTCAGGGTGCCCATGACCCGCACCGAGTATTCGCGCTCGACTTCATAACGCGGATGCATCAGCCGGTTGGCGAGCTCGCCCAGGGTCGTGAACATCAGCAGACCCTCGCTGTTGAAATCGAGGCGGCCCACCGCGATCCATTTGGCGCTGCCCAGTCGTGGCAGCTTGTCGAACACCGTGGGCCGTCCCTCGGGGTCGGCGCGACTGACGATCTCTCCTGCGGGCTTGTGGTACAGGAGCACGCGCACGCGTGGCGCGGCGAAACGCAGCCGCACCAGCTCGCCGTTGATGCGCACCTGATCGTTCGGGCCCACCTTCTGACCGACCTCCGCCGGCAGGCGGTTGACCGTGATGCGCCCGGCGATAATCAGCTCTTCGAGCCCGCGCAGCGATCCATAGCCGCACTGCGCCAACACTTTGTGAAGGCGCTGCGGCTCGGTGAAGACGGGCTCAGTGGAGCGTCTGGTTTGATTCTGGTGGGCGCGGCTGTCCGTCGGACGCGTCGGGTGCGCCGAGGTCGACGGATAGGGGTTCCGCTGTGTCGAGGAGCGGGCTCGCGAGCGCGAGTTCGGCCTCGGCGGCCTTTGCTGGGGCATCGGGTAACTCCAGAAGGTGGGATGTATCAAGCTCCGCCAACGGCGGCAATTCGGCGAGCGAGCGCAAGCCGAGGTCGTCCAGAAAGTTTTTGGTGGTTGCGTAAAGCGCGGGGCGTCCGGGCGTTTCGCGATGGCCTACTGCTTCGATCCACTGCCGGTCTTCCAGCGTCTTGATGACGTTGGTGGAGACCTGCACGCCGCGTATGGCTTCGATGTCGCCACGGGTCACCGGCTGCTGGTAGGCAATGATCGCCAGCGTCTCCATCGCCGCGCGCGAGTAGCGCGGCGGCTTCTCCGGCGAGAGACGTTCGAGGTAGGGTTGAATCTCCGGCCGCGCCTGGAAACGCCACCCACTCGCCACTTGCGCCAGCTCGATGCTCCGATCCGCCCAGGCGGCGCGCAGATCTTCGAGCAGCTTGCGGATGACGTCCGCCTCGAGCGGCGGATCGAACAGCTTCGATAGCTGCGCGATCGCTACCGGCTCGCCGGCGACCAGAAGCGCTGCTTCGAGGATACCCTTGGTGCGGGTCAGATCGTCGGTCATTTGGCGTTAGGTTGCGGCGTCCGCTTCCAGGTTGAACGCGGGATCGCCCTTGCGTTGCACATAGATCGGCGCGTACGGCGCCGCCTGCGCGATGTCCAGCAAACGCTCCCGCGCCAGCTCGAGGATCGCCAGAAACGTCACCACCAGGCGCGGTACGTCGACACGTTCCTCGAACAGCGAGAGAAACTCGACAAATCGTCCCGGCTCGAGCAATTTCAGCAGCCGGCTCATTTGACTTCGGACCGACAATTGCTCGCGGGAAACCAGATGATGACGATTTGCGCGCGCGCGCGCAACCAATACCGCCCACGCCGCCTTGAGGTCGTCCGGACGGACCTCGGGCAGCCGCGCCGCGGCAACCCGGTCGAACCAGACCCGCACCAGCGAGAAATCGCGCTCAGCCAGAGGCATCGCGTCGAGCGCCCTCGCTCCGGCTTTCATGCGTTCGTATTCAAGCAGCCTGCGCACGAGCTCTGCGCGCGGGTCTTCGACCTCTTCGCCGGATAGCGGCGGGGGCTTGGGCAGGAGCAGGCGCGACTTGATTTCGATCAGCACCGCCGCCATCAGCAAGTATTCAGCCGCGAGCTCGAGCTGCGTACGGCGCATCATTTCGACGTAGCCCAGATATTGACGCGTGAGCTCCGCCATCGGGATGTCGAGAACGTTGATGTTCTGCTTGCGAATGAGGTACAGCAGCAGGTCCAGCGGACCCTCGAAGGTTTCGAGGAAGACTTCGAGCGCTTCCGGCGGAATATAGAGATCGTGCGGCATCTCCAGCAGCGGCTCGCCGTAAATGCGCGCAACGGGCGCCCCCGCGGCCTGCGCAAGATCGATGACCGGTGCAACCACGGCGGCTTTGCTCACGTGTAGCTCAATCCCATGGCCTCGCGCACGTCGCGCATGGTTTCCTCGGCGAGCTTGCGTGCCCGTTCGCAACCGTCGGCGACGATCGCCCGGACCAGCGACGGGTCGTCGAGGTACTTCTGCGCTCGTTCGTGAAAGGGTGCCTGCTCGGCGATGATGGCATCGATAAGCGGCTGCTTGCATTCCAGGCAGCCGATGCCGGCAGTGGTGCAACCCTTCTGCACCCAGTCTTGCGTTGGCTGGTCGGAGTACATCTGATGCAGCGGCCACACCGGGCACTTGGCCGGGTTGCCGGGATCGGAGCGCCGGACTCGCGCTGGATCGGTCTGCATGGTGCGAATCTTGGTGGTTATCGACGCCGGATCCTCGCGCAGGAAGATCGCGTTGTCATAGGATTTGGACATCTTCTGCCCATCCAGGCCAGGCACCTTCGATGCTTCGGTCAGCAACGGCTGCGGTTCGGGCAGGATCATCCGGCGCGAGCCTTCGAGGTATCCGAACAGACGCTCGCGATCACCGAGCGCGAGATTCTGCGCCGCGTCGAGCATGTCGCGCGCCGCTTCGAGCGCGGCGTCATCGCCCTGCTCCTGGAACGCGGTGCGCAATGAATCGTAGCGCTTGGCGCGCTTCGTGCCGAGCTTCTTGATCGCGGCCTTGGCTTTTTCCTCGAAACCAACTTCCTTGCCATAAATGTGATTGAAGCGACGCGCGAGCTCGCGTACCAGCTCGAGGTGCGAGACCTGATCGTCGCCGACTGGAACCATGTTCGCTCGATAGATCAGGATGTCCGCCGCCTGCATCACCGGATAGCCCAGAAAGCCGAAGGTGGACAGATCGCGATCGGATAGTTTTTCCTGCTGATCCTTGTAGGTCGGCACGCGCTCGAGCCAGCCGACCGGCGCGATCATTCCCAGCAGCAGCGTAAGCTCGGCGTGCTCGATCACGCGGGATTGGATAAAGATCGTCGCCCGGTTCGGGTTGATGCCCACCGCAAGCCAGTCGATGAACATCTCCCAAACACTCTCTTCGATGCGCTCGGGCGTCTCGTAATGCGTCGTCAGCGCGTGCCAGTCGGCGGCGAAGTAGAGGCATTCGTGCTCTTCCTGCAACCGAAGCCAGTTCTTCAACGCGCCGTGATAATGGCCAATGTGCATGCGCCCGGTGGGCCGCATGCCAGACAGGACCCGGTCAGCAAACATCGGTCAATCGCCGCATGGATTGATTCAAAGGCCGGTGATGGACATGACCGCGTAGGTGCCCAGACGGAGCAGCGGCTCCATCAGAACGCCCAATACGCCGGTCACGAGCAGGATGATCACCAGCACAAAACCGTAGGGCTCGAGCCGCGCGTAGGCAGACGCGATGCGCTGCGGCAACAGGCTTACGGCGACGCGGCCGCCATCGAGCGGAAGAATAGGAAGCAGATTCAAAGCCATCAACATCAAATTTACCTGTACACCGGCGACCGCCATTTCGGCCATGCCGGCATCGCCTGTCGTTCCGTCGGGCGACGCAAACCTTAGAAGGAATCCCCACCCGATGGCCATCACGAGATTGGCCATCGGCCCAGCCGATGCGACCCAGAACATGTCGCGCTTCGGATTACGCAGGTTCGCAAACTGAACCGGAACCGGCTTCGCCCAGCCGAAGATGAACAACGGTGCCTTGG
>DASZZK010000093.1:0-3434 GCA_035544975.1 Casimicrobiaceae bacterium
CGATGTAGCCGATTCGTTGCTTCGACATGATTCAGTTTCTCCGTTATGAGGTGATGTGATCCAGGGGCTTTAGCGCGCTAGTCATTCGGGTCGAGGACAGCGCGGATGAAGCTTTCGAGCTCGGGCGTCTTCGGTGCCGCGAACAATTCGCGCGGCGGGCCTTTCTCCCAGATGCGGCCCTGGTGCATGAACACCAGCGTGTCGGCGGTGCGCCTGGCGAAACCCATTTCATGCGTGACGAGCACCATCGTCATGCCCGAGGTGGCCAGCCGCTCGAGCACCTTGACGACTTCGCCCACCAGTTCCGGGTCGAGCGCCGACGTGATTTCGTCGAACAGCATCAGCCGTGGTCGCATCGCGAGCGCGCGCGCAATGGCGACGCGCTGCTGCTGGCCGCCGGACAATTGGCTCGGATACGCGTGCAGCTTGTCTTCGAGATCGACCTCACGCAGCACGTCGAGCGCAATCTTCCTGGCTTCGGCGAGCGGCAGCTTGTTGGTGATGGTGGGCCCCAGCGTGATGTTGCGCTCGACCGAATGATGTGGAAACAGGTTGAGGCTCTGGAAGACGATGCCGATGTGCCGCCGCACTTCGCGCAATTCGGAGCCGCCGGGCGGCAGCGGTTTGCCATCGAAAGCGATCGAGCCTTCATCGATGGTCTCCAGACCGTTAATGCAGCGAAGCAGCGTGGTCTTGCCCGACCCCGAACGACCGATGACCGCTACGACCTCACCGGTTTCGACGTCGAGCGACACGTCGTTGAGGACAAGGTTCGAGCCATAGCGCTTATGAATGCTGCTTAATGCCAAGAGCGGCATCGATCCTCCTCTCGAGCCGCAGCGCCACAAGCGAGATCGGCCAGCACAACGCGAAGTAGAGCACGGCAACCAGCGGATAGACCACCATCGGCTGGAAGGTGACGTTGACGATGAGCTGTCCGGCGCGGGTCAACTCGACGAAACCGATGATCGATGCGATCGAGGTGCCCTTGATCAACTGCACCAGAAAGCCTACGGTCGGCGGGATCGCGATGCGAAAGGCCTGCGGCAGAATCACATGACGCAGCTGCGCGGCCGGCGCGAGCGGAATCGCCGCCGCCGCCTCCCATTGCTGCCGCGGGATGGCCTGAATCGCGCCGCGCCAGATCTCGCCCAAGAATGCGGCCGCATACATCGTGAAGGCGAGCGTAACCGCCGGCCACGGGTCGATGCGAATGCCGGTAAGCACCGCGAGGCCGTAATACGCGAGGAACAGCTGCATCAGGACCGGCGTTCCCTGCATCACGCCGATGTAGGTGGCCGCGAGCCAGCGCAGGATCGCGTGCGACGACGTGCGCGCGATGGCGAGCACGAGACCGCCAAGGCCGCCGCCGACAAAGGCAATCACCGACAGCACCACGGTCCAGCGCAGCGCCCCGAGCAGGAACAGGAATTCGGGCCACTCGAAGTCGCGGCTCATCGCGACCAGCCCCGTTCGACCGGACGCGCGCGCTCGAACACCGCCCAGTAGATCGCGTGGAGCAGCAATCGGGCGCCGATCGCCATCAGCAGGTACATCGCGGTCGCCACGAAGTAGAACTCGAACGCGCGAAAGGTCGTCGATTGCAGCGAGTTGACGACTGCCGTCAGTTCCTCGGCGGAAATCGCGGCAACGATCGACGAGCCGAGCATCAGCAGAACGAATTGGCTGGCGAGCGCCGGATACACGGTGCGCAGTGCGGGAAAGACAATGATCTGCCGGAAAATCTGGAGCCGGGTGAAGCCCAGCGAATATCCTGCCTCGATCTGGCTGCGCGGCACTGCCTCGATGCCGGACCGGATGATTTCCGTCCCATAGCCGGAGAAATTGAGGCTCATTCCGATGAGCGCCGCCGTGATCGCCTCGAAGCGGATCCCGATCGCCGGCAACGAAAAGTAGATGATGAAAAGCTGCACGAGGAAGGGCGTGTTGCGGATGAACTCGACGTACGCCGCAATAGCCGCGCGCAATGGCTTCGGGCCTGCAGTGCGCAGAAAAGCCAGCAGTATCGCGATTGCGAACCCGACCGCGAACGCGCCGAGCGACAGCCGAATGGTCAGCCAGGCACCAGTCAGCAGCTGCGGCAGGTGGTCCCAGACGATGCCGAACTGGAAGACGTACTTCATCGCCGCGCACCCGCGCCGTCCGGGCCATCGCATTTTCTGCGGGGGGCCGGACACAGGTGGCTTCGTCGACTCGGCGCCGCCGATTCGATGGGGTACACGACTGCCTTTAGGACCGCGTTCTGGTCGGCGTGAGCTCTGCCGTCACAGCGCGGGCAGATCGACCAGCGCCAGTTCGGTGTACTTCTTGTAGATGTTCGCCAGCACGCCGTTGTGCTTGTTCAGGAACACCCATACCCTGAGAAACTGGAGCAGATCGAAATCCCCCGGACGCACGGCCGCTGCATAGTAGGCGGTGCGGACCGTGAACTTGTTCTCGATGGTCGCCTTGGGATTGCGGTCGGCCACCGATTTCGCGGTGAATGCGGACATGCCGGCGGCATCCACCTGACCCGACACCATCGCCTGCAGTGTCGCGGCCATGTCATCGAAGTAGACCAGCTGGGCGCCAGGAGGCGCAATGGGGGGAACGCTCGCCTCCTCGAGCGTGGCCCGTGTCAGACCGATCTTCTTGCCGGCCATGTCGGCGGCGTTTTTTATGTTGGTCTTCTTTGCGCCGGCGATCACGATCGACAGTGCGCCGTGCGGCGGTGCGAACATCACCACCTTCGCCCGATCGAACGTCATCGAAAGCGACGAGATAGCAACGTCGGCGCGACCCGCCAACAGTGCGGGGATGCGTTGTGGGCCCGTGACCTGTACGAGCTCCAGCTCGACGCCGAGATCTTTCGCCAGCTGGCGCGCGGTCTCGACCTCCGAGCCGTCGGGCTGGTTGTTCTTGTCGAGGAAGCCGAACGGCGGCGCCGTGACTTCCGCCGTGACCCGGATCTTCTTCTCCTTGATGATCCGATCCAGCGTCCCGCCGGTTGGGGGCGGGGACGATGCCGGTGCCGCCCCCTGCGCCAGAACTTGCGTCGATTGCGTCACCGCGGCGATGGTCGCAAGCCCCGCGGCGCCGGTGACGGCGGCGCCAATCAGCATCTCTCTGCGTTTCATGATGGTTCCTCCTTTGGACGTTCGATTTATGGTGATGTCGAATTGCAGCTCCCGGCCGGGTATTCAGGGCGCAGCCGGGCCACCCTTGCGCGCGTCGGCGAATTCCTGCGCCAGCGCATTTCTCAATACGGCAACTTCGTGACCGATGCAGATGCACCGGAAGCCGCGGCGAAGCGCGAGTTGTGCCGCGTCGCCGCTCTGCACGAGCCACCCTAACGGCTTGTCGGCCGTCGCAGCTGCCGTGAGCAGGCGCTGCTCGGCGGCAAGATAACGCGGGTCCTTGAAATCCTCGGCGCA
>DASZZK010000094.1:0-3016 GCA_035544975.1 Casimicrobiaceae bacterium
TGAGCACGACGCTCATCGCACCGATTCCAGGCGTGCGACGAGCGAACGGATTGCCTTGCCGCGATGCGAAAGCTCGTTCTTCTTCTCAAGCGACAGCTCGGCGCCGGTAAGACCCGTTTCGGCGTCGAGAAAATGCGGGTCATAACCGAACCCGCCTCCACCGCGCGGCAGATCGATGATCGTCCCCTCCCATCGGCCCTCGGTAAGGATCGGCTCGGGGTCGTCGCCGTGACGCATGAGCGCGAGCATGCAGTAATAATGCGCGCGACGATCGGCGATGCCCGCGAGCTTTTCGACGAGCTTCGCGTTGTTGCGCGCGTCGGACGGAGGCTCTCCGGCGAAGCGCGCCGATTGCACGCCGGGCGCGCCGTCCAGGGCGTCGACGCATATGCCCGAGTCGTCGGCAAGCGCGGGCAGGTGCGCCAAGCGGCTGGCGTGCCTCGCCTTGGTAAGAGCGTTTTCGACGAACGTGTGATGAGGCTCGGCGATTTCCTCTATGCCAAGCTCGGCTTGAGCGATCACTTCGATTCCCAGTGGCGTCAAAAGGCGCCGAAACTCCCGCAGCTTGCCGCTATTGTTGGAGGCGAGCACGAGTCGCGGAATCATGGTCGGGGCGTCGGCGCCGCCGCGGCGACCAAACCTTGCAGCAGCAGCAGCAGCACCATGCTCATATCACGCCCAGCGCCTTTTTTTGTGCCTCGATCAATTCGCCGATGCCGCCCTCGGCCACGGCAACCAGCGTGTCCATTTCCGAACGCGAAAAGGTCGCGCCTTCCGCGGTCCCCTGAATTTCGACGAAGCCGCCCGCGCCGGTCATGACCACGTTCATGTCGGTATCGCAACCCGAATCTTCGCCATAGTCGAGATCGAGCATCGGAACCCCGTCGACGATGCCGACCGACACTGCGGCAACGAAATTTCGAAGCGCCGGCGTGTCCGCGGCAAGCAAACCCTGCGCCTTGCACCACGCCACCGCATCGTACAGCGCCACGCAGGCGCCGGTGATCGACGCGCAACGCGTTCCACCGTCGGCCTGAAGGACGTCGCAATCGATGCGGATGGTGCGTTCACCCCATTGCGAAAGATCCGCCACCGCGCGAAGGCTGCGGCCGATGAGGCGCTGGATTTCCTGGGTGCGGCCGCTTTGCTTGCCTTCGGCGGCTTCACGACGCATGCGGGTGTTGGTCGCGCGCGGAAGCATTCCGTATTCGGCGGTAAGCCATCCGCGGCCCTTGCCCTTGAGGAATGGCGGCACGCCTTCTTCAACCGAGGCCGTGCACAACACGCGCGTCTCGCCGCATTCGATCAGCGCCGAGCCTTCCGCGTGTCGCGCGTAATGACGCGTGATCGAAAGCGCGCGCAACTGGTCCGCGCGGCGGCCGCCCTGGCGGTTGGTCATTGCTGTCTCTGTTGCAAAGGATCGGATTATAGCGGCAGCGACCGCAACCGAATGGATTACAACGCGTGCCTTAGCCGCCACCACGCGGCGGTCGCCGCGAGTCCCTCGTCCAGGGTGTACGGCTGCGACCAGCCGGCGAGCTCGCCAAATTGCTGCGCGTCGACTTCCAGCGATCCAAGCAAGCGCGCCGCGATTGCTCGTTTGCCGGTGAGCGCGGCGCCAGCGCGCAACAAAGACTTCGGCAGATGAAACAGGCGGGCCGGGACGCCGAGCGCATGGCCGAGCCGCTCCGCCAACTCGGAGGTCGACACGCTTTCCTTGTCGGCGATCGGCAAGGTCAGACCCGCCAGCGCCGGCACAGTCAACGCCGCGGCAATTGCGCTGACCGCGTTGTCGACGTTGAGCAAGCTGCGACGATTGCCGATTCCGGCGAGCGGCAGTCTGCGGCGCGCGGCGATCGCTTCGATCAGGGTCAGGAAATTGCCCTTGACCCCCGCGCCATAGGTGAGGGGCAAGCGCAGCACGACGCCTTCAATCCGGTTTCCCTCGCAGGCCTGCCACAACACACGCTCCGCTTCGGCCTTGCTGTGCGCGTAAGCGTCGCGAGGCGCGGCAGGATCGCCGCCACGAAAAGGTCGTCCTATGCGTGTCGACTCGCCATAGACCTTCACGCTGCTCGCCAACACGATGCGCCGAACCTTCGCGCGCACCGCGGCGTCACACAAGCGCCTTGTGACGTGCACGTTGGCGACTACGTAGGGTGTGGGATCGCCCGCGTCGCGCTTCCTGATATGGGCACGGCCTGCGAGATGAACGATCGAGTCCACGCCGACCAAGGCTTCGTCCCAATCGGCTGCGGCAAGGTCGCCGACAATGGCCGCATTGGCGTCCGGGTCGCCGAACGCCGGCGTTCGCACGGTCTTGACATGCGCGACGCCCAAGGCCGCCAGATGCCTGCACAGCGCGCGGCCGATGAACCCGTGCGCGCCGGTGACAAGCACCTTGCCGCGAATCTGCGGCGTCACAGCCACTTCCAGCCATGCTTGTTGAAAAAGCGTGCCGCGCTGCGCACGAAATATCCGATGTGGCGCGACTCTTTTTTCGCGGCGCCGCCACCGTGATGGACGATTTTCACTGCGGGAACATAGGCGGTCCGGGTCACGCGGTTGAGGCGCACGCTCCAGTCGAAATCCTCGAAGTAAAGGAAGAAGCCCGGGTCGAAGCCGCCGGTCGCTTCGATCGCCTTGCGGCGCACGAACATGAAAGAGCCGCTCATGGCCGGAATGGGCGAGATCGTCTCGTCGGCCGCGACGCGATCGACCAGGTCGCGCATCTCGTAATGGTCGAGCCGCTTGCGGAAAAGTTGCCTCAATGCGCGCGGCGCGAACCCGCGCAGGGCAAGATCGAACACCTTGGGATAGCGCTTGCAGACATACTCCCGCGTGCCGTCTACCCTGCGCGACGCCGGCACCAGCACGCCGATCTCCGCATGCTCACCGAGAAACCGGAACGCAATCGGCAACGCGTCTGCCGCAAGCTCGACATCCGGATTTAGAACAAGGTGATAGTTCGTGTTGCCGCCGTGCATGACCAGATTGTGGGCCGCGCCATAGCCGA
>DASZZK010000095.1:0-2174 GCA_035544975.1 Casimicrobiaceae bacterium
CTTCTTGTGCTCGAGCTTGTGCCGGCGTTGAATCGAGATCGTGGGCATGATCGGCCTTTCCAGATGCGTCGCCGAAGTATAGCGAAACCCCCGGTGCGGGAGGCCGCGACGTATGGACCGGATCATTCAAAGGCGGCAGAATCGGATGCGCGAAGAGTTCCGCGCGAGGGAGGTACGGTGGCAGTCAATATCGCGGACTATTTCAAAGCCCACCTGGCGACACCGAATCTCGCGCTCTACCGGCAGTTCAGAGGCGACACATGGACAGACGTCAGCGTTGCCGAACTTGCGCCACTGATCGGGCGCTGGCAGTCGGCGTTCAAGACGCTGGGGCTTGTCGCGGGCGATCGCGTTGCGCTGTGCGTGAAAAACAGCGTCGACTGGATCGCCATCGATCTCGCGGCGTTGGGCCTGGGCCTGGTCGTTGTCCCGCTATACGTCGATGACAATCCGGAAAACGTCGCATGGTGCGTCGGCCATGCCGAAGCGCGAAGCCTAATCGTCGAAAGCTCGGGGATGGCGCAGGCGCTCTCCCGGAGCAGCACATCTTTGCCACCGCTCCATGTCTTGCGACCGGAATCGGGAGACGACTTGCCCTCGGTCGCGGCGTTGCTGCCGGCTGCTGCAAGCGCACCGGTCTTTCAAGCGCTGCCAGAAACGACACTGGCCACGATCTGCTTCACCTCGGGGACTTCGGGGCGGCCGAAAGGCGTCATGCTCTCGCACGGCAACATCATCGCCAACGTCACCTCATGCCAGGAAACGCGCATGGCGCGCTCCGACGATACGTTCCTTTCCATCCTGCCGCTTTCGCACATGTTCGAGCGCTCCGGCGGCTACTATCTCCCGCTGTCGCTCGGAGCGAAGGTCGTCTTTTCGCGCGGCGTGGCGCAGATCGCCGAAGACCTGGCGGCGCAGGCGCCGACGGTCATGTTCGCCGTCCCTCGCATCTTCGAGAAGTTTCTCGCTCGAATCGATCAGACGCTGTCAGGCTCGACGGCGAAGCGCTGGCTCTTTGCGCAGTGCGTTGCACGCGGCTGGCGAGTCGAGCAGGGTGGGGCAGGACCGCTCGACCAGCTGGCGACGCCATTGCTTCGTGCGCTGGTGGCAAGGCCGATTCTTGCGCGTCTGGGCGGCAGGCTGCGGCTGACCGTTGTCGGTGGCGCCGCGCTCGATCCGGTGCTTGCGCGCACCTTCATCGGTCTCGGGCTTCGCATGCTGCAAGGCTACGGCATGACCGAGGCTTCTCCGGTTATCTCGGTCAATCGCGAGGACAACAACGATCCCGAATCCGTCGGCCCGCCGCTTCCGGGGGTCGAGGTGAAGCTCGGGCCGAGCGGCGAATTGCTCGCGCGGGGCGGCAACATCATGCTGGGCTATTGGCGGAATCCGGAGGCGACGCGCGCCGCGGTCGACGCGGAGGGCTGGCTGCACACCGGCGACATCGCCGAGATGCGCGAGGGCAGGATCTACATTCGGGGCAGACTCAAGGATATCCTCGTCATGTCCAATGGCGAAAAGCTGCCGCCGCAGGATGTCGAATTCGCGCTTGCGCACGATCCGATGTTCGAGCAAGTGATGCTGGTCGGCGAGGGCCGGCCATTTCTGACGCTGTTGACCGTCACCAGGCAAACCGACCAAAAGCTTCTGCTCGACCGTGCCAACGAGTTGCTCAAGAATTTTCCGCGCTGGGTAAGGATCCGAAAGGTGATCCCGACACAGGACCCGTGGAGCATCGACAACGGCTTGCTCACGCCGACCTTGAAGCTCAAGCGGCCGTTGGTGCTGGCGCGATTCAAGGACGCCGTCGATAAGGCGTATGCGGACCAGGGCGCGGCTTCGGCCGCGGCAGCCAAAGCGCGGGATTGACACCGGTCGCGGGGCGCCATACGCTGGCGGGCGTCGATGCGCTGAAGTTGATGGCGGCGCTCAATCCCCGGGGAGGCCGACGACGAAGCACCGTTGCGTCGTCTGGCACCGTTTTTCCTGATTGCGGGCCTCAAGGCGCCGCTTCCCGATCTCATCGAACGCGACGGCGAAGATGCCGCATGGTTTCGCTCAAGGTAGGAGTCGCAGATGCTCATAGTCGCGTGGTTGCTCGCTGTCGTCGTGGCGTTCTTTGCCCTGGCCTACCTCAACGCCGCGGGGTGGCTGTGGACCGTGGCGATCATTGC